>NZ_JBSGEZ010000169.1:0-4884 GCF_053603155.1 Nocardia sp. NPDC004260
CCCTCCAGGCCCGCGGTCACCTCGTTGGCCAGCGTGTACACGTCGACCTGGGCGCGCCCGCAGGACGGGCACGACACGATCTCCAGCTTGCGCGGACGCAGGTTCAGCGATTGCAGGATCTGCCCGCCGACCTTGACCTCCTCGGCGGGCGGCGCGGACAGCGACACGCGGATCGTGTCGCCGATACCCTCCGACAGCAGCGCGCCGAACGCTACCGCCGACTTGATCGTGCCCTGGAACGCCGGGCCCGCCTCGGTGACGCCGAGATGCAGCGGGTAGTCGCACTGCGCGGCCAGCTGGCGGTAGGCCTCCACCATGATCACCGGGTCGTTGTGCTTGACCGAGATCTTGATGTCGCCGAAGCCGTGCTCCTCGAACAGGCTCGCCTCCCACAGCGCCGACTCCACCAGCGCCTCCGGCGTGGCCTTGCCGTACTTCTCCAGCATCCGCTTGTCCAGCGAACCGGCGTTCACGCCGATACGAATGGGAATCCCGGCGGCGCCGGCGGCCTTGGCGACCTCCTTGACCCGGCCGTCGAACTCCTTGATGTTGCCGGGGTTGACCCGCACCGCCGCGCATCCGGCGTCGATCGCGGCGAAGATGTAGCGCGGCTGGAAGTGGATGTCGGCGATCACCGGAATCTGCGATTTCGCGGCGATCGTGGCCAGCGCGTCCGCGTCCTCCTGACGCGGACAGGCCACCCGCACGATGTCACACCCCGACGCGGTCAACTCCGCGATCTGCTGCAGGGTGGCGTTCACGTCGTGCGTCTTGGTCGTGGTCATGGACTGCACCGAGATCAGGTGGTCGCTGCCAACCCCGACATTGCCCACCATCAGCTGGCGGGTCTTACGCCGCGACCGCAGAGCCGGGCGCGCGAGGGTGGGGAAGGGTAGATGTACCGCTGCTGCTGATGAGGGATTCATTGTGTCCTGCGGGAGTTGGCGGGGACCGGGCATCTACTGGTTTTCAGGGAGTGTGCGCAGGAGAGCGAGGCAATCTGCGGCGATGCCTGGTCCTGTCAGGCCGTAGTGGGCCAGGAGCTCGTCTCGGGTCGCGTGGGGGACGAATTCGGTGGGGACACCGAGGACTTGGATCGCTGGGGCATGTGGTGACCGTTCGGCCACGGTGTGCAGAAGGTGGCTGCCGATGCCACCGTGGGCGAGGCCGTCTTCGACGCATACGGCGGCGCGGTGGCGGGCGATGATGGCGGGCAGCGCTGGGTTGAGCGGAAAGGCCCATCGGGGGTCTATGACCGTGATCCCGTAGCCGCGTTCGGTCAGTTCTTCCGCGGCGTCTAGGCACGGTCCGGCCATTGGGCCGACGGCGATCAGGAGCACGTCCAACGGCAGTCCCCGGCTTCGGTAGAGGACGTCGATACCGTCCATGCGCCATTGCGCGGAGTATTCGACTGTGGCTGGGGCTTTGGGGAATCGCAGCGCGGTCGGGCCGCAGATGTCGGTGGCTTCGTGCAGCAGTTCGCGCAGCCGCGCGGGGTCGCGTGGACATGCGATGCGCATGCCGGGCACGCGGGTCAGCAGGGCGAGATCCCAGAGGCCGTGGTGGCTGGGGCCGTCAGGTCCGGTGATCCCAGCTCTGTCCAGCACCAGCGTCACCGGCAGGTGGTGCAGTCCGATGTCGTGGAGCAGTTGATCGAACGCGCGGGACAGAAACGTCGAGTAGACCGCGACGACGGGGTGCAGTCCGCCCGCGGCCTGGCCGGCTGCGCTGGCGAGCAGATGCTGTTCGGCAATTCCGGAGTCGAATACGCGGTCGGGATGGTCCCGCGACAGCGCGCCCAGGCCGGTCGGTAGCCGCATCGCCGCGGTCGAGGCAACGATGTCCGGGCGGCGCCGCGCCAGCGCGGCGAGCTCCTGCTCGAATACCTGTGTCCAGGTCGGTGCGCTCCGCGTCGCCGGTCGGCCCGTCACCGCGTCGACGACGCCGCAGGCGTGCATCCGATCGGCCTCGTCGGACTCCGCCGGACCGTAGCCGTGGCCCTTCTGGGTGACCACATGGACCACGACCGGCCTGCCCGAGGTGGCGGCTTGCCGCAGCACTGCGCAAATCGCCGCGAGGTCATGGCCGTCCACCGGGCCGAGATAGTCGAAACCCCATGCCGTGAACCAATTTCCGTCGCGGGATCCGCCGTCTCGTAGGTGTCTGAGGTGTTGGGCGAGTGCTCCGGTAGTGGGCCCGTAGGAGCGGCCGTTGTCGTTGATCACGGTGATCACCGGCAGCGACGAGTTGCCGAGGTTGTTCAGCCCTTCGAGCGCGACCCCACCGGTGAGCGCGCCGTCGCCGATGACCGCGACCACGCTGCGGTCGGTTTCGCCGCGCAACTGCATGGCTGTGGCGAGCCCAGTAGCGTAGGCCAGGCTGCCCGAGGCGTGGGAGTTCTCGACCCAGTCGTGCCGGGATTCCGCGCGGCTGGGATAGCCCGACAGCCCACCTCGGGTGCGCAGCGTCGCGAAACCGTCGGCGCGGCCCGTCAGCATCTTGTGCGCGTAGGCCTGGTGGCCGGTGTCGAAGATCAGCGCATCGTGTGGGGACCGGAACACGACGTGCAGCGCGATGATCAGCTCCAGCGCACCCAGCGAGGGGCCGAGGTGTCCGCCGGTGGCCGTCACCTCCTCGATCAGGCGCGTGCGTAGTTCGTCGGCCAACGCCGACAGCTGGGCGAGGTCGAGGTTGGACAGGTCGTCCGGGCCGCAGATCGAGGCCAGCAGTCCGCTGCCGTTGACGGGCGTCGCCGCGTCCGCGGAAGTGGATGTGGATGTGGTGGTCACGGCAGCTCCCGCGTTAGTGCCGCAAGCTGCCGTGGCAGCGCGAAGCGCACGGTCTCACGCGGTGTCTCGGGGATGTCCAGCTCGATCGGGCCGAGAGCGCGCAGGGCATCGATAACGTGATCAACGAGTTGGCGCGGGGTGGATGCGCCCGCGGTCACGCCGACGACGCGGGCATCGGTGAGCCAGCTCGGGTCGAGGTCGGCGGGGCCGTCGATCAGGCGCGCGGCACGTGCGCCGGCGCCGAGCGCCACCTCCACCAGGCGCACCGAGTTCGACGAGTTGCGCGAGCCGACCACGATCACCAGATCGCATTCCGGCGCCATCGCCTTCACCGCGACCTGGCGGTTCTGCGTGGCGTAGCAGATATCGTCGCTCGGCGGATCCTGCAGCGCGGGGAAGCGCTCGCGCAGCCGCTGCACCGTCTCCATCGTCTCGTCCACGCTGAGGGTGGTCTGCGAAAGCCAGATCACCTTCGACTCGTCGCGCACGCTGACCTGGTCCACCGCGCCGGGCCCGTCGACCAACTGGACATGGTCGGGCGCCTCACCGGCGGTGCCCTCGACCTCCTCGTGGCCCTCGTGACCGATCAGCAGGATGTCGTAGTCGTCACGGGCGAACCGCTTCGCCTCCTGATGCACCTTGGTCACCAGCGGGCAGGTGGCGTCGATGGTGTGCAGGCTGCGCTCGGCGGCCGACGCGTGCACCGCGGGCGACACACCGTGCGCGGAGAACACCACGACCGAGCCCTCGGGGACCTGATCGGTCTCGTCGACGAAGACCACGCCGCGCTCGCGCAGCGTCTCCACGACGTGCCGATTGTGCACGATCTCCTTGCGCACGTAGATGGGCGCACCGTGCTTCTCCAGCGCCTTCTCCACCGTTTCGACCGCCCGGTCGACGCCGGCGCAGAAGGCTTGGTGTGCGGCCAGACGTACCTTGATGGGTTGAGTCACCCTCGATTCCTTTCTCCGGTCCTGACCGGGGTTTCAGCTGAGGTAGTTCCAGCACCAGCCGATTTCGGGGTAGGGCGGCGGCGTGCGATCGGCGGGGTCCCAGTGTGTTGGAGTGCTGGACACAACCAGCGGAAGTGCCCTGGTGCCACCGATGTCGTGCGTGTTGTCGCCGTGCGGGAGGTAGCGGGCGGTCGTGGTGGCCCAGTGCAGGCCCGCGGGAATCCAGCGCGGTAGCTCGGCGGCGAAACGTGCGACGGCGGGGCGGGGGTCCTCCCGCAGTCGTTGTTGCAGGCCGACCGTGGCGAGGACGATGCGTTCGTACAGTCGCTGCGCCTCGGCCACGGCTGCGGCGGGATCCCCAGCCTGAGCGTGGGTGAGGACGGTGATCAGGTTCGTCGCTGCGGTCCCTGCGGCGAGTTCCTTTGCAGCGGAGAATAAGTCGTTGATGATCGCGCACGCGAGCATCGTGGTTTTCGTGAAGGCGCGCACCACGGGGTCGTCCATCAGTCGAGGAGTCATCTGGAGCGAACCCATCGTCGCGCCGGTGAACGGCACCAGCGTGGCCACGCCCACTTTCGCCCATCGCATGCGAAGCCATTCGCCGATCTCGGGTGGCGTAGCGCGCTGCCGCAGCGCGGTGTACCAGGACTGGCCGTGTAGCCATACCGCGTGCTCGTATCGGAAAGCGGCGAACTCGCTGTCGGTGAGTGTGGTCTCGAGCTGTGCGCGCAGCTCCCGAAGGCTGGCCGCCCAGCGGTCTCCTGCGGGGAGCGGTGCGGCGGGAGCTTCGGCCATCACGCGGTGCAGTTCACCGATTTGTGCGTCGATCGTGGGCAGGTCGGGATGGGTGTCCCAGTAGTCGTCGAGCAACGAGCCGAACAGGAAGTGCTTGGTGGCCGCCAGGACCGTGAGATCGTCGGCGTGCGGGATGGCTGGCGCGATGCCGCGCGCGAAGCCCATCCGTGTGGCGAGGCTCCCCCGCTCGCACAGCCCTTTGCTCACAGCCCAGTCGGCTGCTTGTTGGTCGATGCCGGCGACGTCGATCGGGTGTCAGCGTTCACTCAATTCCCCAGCCCGTCGTTCACGTAATCGGACAGGTGGTGGGTCCTAGTTGATGTTCTACCCGACCTCCTTCCTGGGTG
>NZ_JBSGEZ010000170.1:0-4796 GCF_053603155.1 Nocardia sp. NPDC004260
CCTGATGCCCGCCTCGCCTGCTGGGCGACTGCTGTTCATTCGGGGAAGTCGAGTCCGGCAACGAGGTCGAAGAACTGCTGGTCGATGACGCCCCAGACCTCGACCTCGATCGCATCGATGACTCCCCGGTACTCGATGGTCCCGCCCGTGGACGGTGGCACGACCGCGGGACAACCCCAGCAGCTGCGCCCAGGCCTGCACGATCTCCGGAACCTGGGCTTCGCTGTAGTCCCGGCCGGCGGTGGTGCCGGAGACCGCGAGCGCGCCGGTGTCCTCGGTAACGAACAACTCCCAGCTCAACGGTGCACACCCCGCCCGCTGCCCGACCTTGTTCACCACCGCCCCGACACCCAACGCGATCATCCAGCCGAAACCGTGACCACCGGCCGCCTCACGCCACGACGTCACCGCCCTACCTCCTGTCCGTGCACAGGGGTGTCGACCGGGTCGGAGCAACCCACCGACGGTGCGACTTTGCTGAACAGTAGCCGCTGCTGTGATGGTCAGGGTGTTCCGGTCGTGCCGCAGCCCGTGGTGTGGCGGTCGGCCAGGGCGATCAGCCGTCGCAATCGTCCGGCGACGGTGTCCTTCGACAGGGGTGGGGTGGCCAGCTTCCCGAGCGCGCCCATCCCGGCGTGCGGGTGTTGCAGCCGCAGGTGCGCGATGGCCGCGAGGTGGTCGGGGACCCGGTCGCCGAGCACCGCGAGCGCCGCCCGCACGGCCGCGAGCTGGGTGGCGGCGGCCTGCTGGGCGCGGCCGGTGTTGGCGGCGGTGAGTTCCCGCGTCGCGGGGCGGGTGCGGCGGCGCTTGTCGTCCCAGCGCGCGCGGACCTGCCGCGCCGCCCGGGGTGCGCTGATCGCGGTCAGCGCTGTGGTGACCGCGTCGATCCCGGTCGCGGTGACGTGATCGGCGCCGGTTCTCTCGTGGTGACGCACTGCGGCGACGGCCCCGACCCGGCGCAGCGCCCCGGCGACAGCCAGAGCGACCGCCAGAGTGGGACACACGATCTGCAGTCAATCACCCGGAGCATGCCGCGCCCCAGCGAGCTTACGAATATTCCGCTCCTCCAACACATCCCGCGCAGGACGCGCGACCAGCACCTTCGGCAGAACCACTCCACGACACCCGAACCAACAAGACCCACAACAAGATACATGATCATTGAGGAACGCAGCATTAGCCCCGCTCGATCGCCGCACCGACAGCGCGTTGCCGTCACCGCCTGCCGCGCCCAGATCACCACCATGTACCAGCGAGGTAGACCCACGTTTCATCGTAGGGATTTCCCCCATTTCGTGTCGATCATTTCCCGTGGGAAGGTCACACCGGTAGTGCACTCGCCGGTTTCTCTGGCAATGGGCAACCCTATCGCCGGCGGCAGGGCGAGATCTCCCTATCCGTCGACGGTCAAGACTCAAGAGCAGGAGAGAAGCGCATGACCAGACCGGATGAAAGTGAGGGCAAAGGTGACTTGACCGGGAACGGCGGTTCGCAGGAGAATATCTCGAAAACGCCGACTCCGCCTTACGATACCACAATACATCCGCTTCCCGAAGGAAGCGGTCTGATACTCCATCCGGACCACATGCCCGGACCCATAGCGGCAGTCGATCTGGTAGACGAGATTTTCACCACGGTAAACAAACGCCTGGCGAGATCGAACGGCGATGCATTTTTCGTTATGATGGATCCGGGAATCTTCGGCGATACGGCCATAGCATCCGCATGGTCAGCATTTCATCAGGCTTGGGTTCGGGAGATAGGTGTGACGAGCTCGGCAATAGCCGAACTCAGGAAGCTGCTGCCCGACGCCACTGCGAAATATAAAGTAGCAGATCTGGATGGACGCCGGATGATAGCCGACGTGTAATAGCAGTACGCCTTGTGTGAGAGTTCCCAGTGAACCGCTCCGTACGGCAGGATTGCCCAATTGAGTGGAAGTGGCATGGCCGAGCCTAATAGCGCAACGCGCCGCCCGCGGGAAAGTCGGCGATGAGTACGGTGCCCGCGCTGCACGCGGCGTTGAACGTGATCGATGACCTGATGTTCGATCATCGTGTATCGGTGCTATCCACGGGCTTGCCGCGCGCGATCGACATCGCCCTGATGCCTCCTTCGCCGGGTGGCTCCCCGACAAGCATTACCGAGCGGGCAGGCGATTATAAAGCCGCCGCGGAGGCATGTGACAGAGCCGCGGTGGATTTGACCTCGGTGGCGGCCGGATCGCTCCCCGCCGCCTGGCGTGGAGCGGCTGCCGAGACCGCAGCGGAAGCTGTGCGGGCTCTTGCATCCCAATCTGGGTTGGCCCATGTCGCCTTCAAGGGTGGAGCTGACGCCTTAAATGCTTTTGCCGAGCAGCTGGCGCAGGCGCAGAAACTCGATGAGCAGGGGATCGAACTGCTGCGGCAGGTCAGGGATGCGGCGCTGTCACCGGACGAGTCGGGGATCAAGTGGTTCGAGATTCGCGATCAGGCGGCGCTGGGATGTCGGCAACGACTCGTTGCGGCCAATATCCGGGATCATGCTGCAACCGATGTGGTGAGCGCACTGAACCAGATTGCTGCAGAAGCCCGGGCGAGGCAGATCAATTCACCCGGCATCGATCCATTGTCGTCGATAGCTTTGTCGTATGCTGACGACGGCGGATTTGCGCGGAGTGATCTCCTCGATAACATCCTCACGCCGACAGCGTTGGCGCGCGGCTCGCAGCTGCTGAACAACATGTCTCAAGCGGATCGCAAAAAATTTGATGAAATGCTGGGCGGCGCTAAATCTCCGCAGGAGGCTGCGTATATTTGGAAAGCGCTGGCAGCCGGCTATTCACTGGCTGACGTCCAGGCATTTGACGAACTGATCCACCCGCACGGAAATGATTTCGATTGGCTGTTCGACCACTTGAATCCCCACGTTAATAGCCCGGATATATCAGGGGAAGTAGAAGAAGGTGGGGAACATGCATTGCGTTATGAACCTGGGTCCACGACACCGGCAGGGGAGAAAGATGGGGTCGATGTTGACAAAATATTCGGTCAGGATAAGGGTGACTGCGTTTCTGCGGCCACCATCATCGCGCGGGCTGCTAACGACCCAGTATTCATGCTGGGATTGACAACCGGCCAAGGTCCGGCAGCGTCAGTAGTAGGCGGCGCGGACCCCGGCAACGATTCCCGAGCAGCGTTCCGCGACCGGTTGGTTCATGTCTACGATGCCACCGACGCCAAGCATCCCGGCGGCAAGGACGCGGAAAAACTGTTCACCACTATGCTCCAGCCGGTTACTGGCGATGCTTATACGGAAACGCACGTTGCTGGTGCTTCACCTTCCGAGATGTCAGCGGCGCGTGAGGCAATGTTGCCGGAGATCGAGACCGCGGTGAATGCAGGAAAACCGGTTCCCATCACCGTGTCTCCGGCCTCGGGGAAGGGAGTTGCCCACGAATTGGTGATCATGGCCGTGCAAGACGACATGCTGGAAATCTATAACCCCTGGGGCTTCACAGAATGGGTCTCCAAGCAGCAGTTCATCCACGGTGTGCTGGGCTCCGTCACCGGAAATGATGATCACCCGAGTCAAGGTTTGAGCAACCCTACCGATGTTGCAGTGCCGCGCTGAGTGACCGGACGATTCGTTGTTACGAAGAGCTGCTGCGCGGGATCGACGCCAAGGCAGGAGCCAGATCAACTGGGTCGTAGAACCCAGGTTGATCCGGCAGACCCTTGAGGAGATGCGCAGGCGCTGCCCGATTCCCTCCTCGGGATCGAGCGTTCCCGCCACTGTACCGCGCTGCGTGACGACTCGCGCCTACCGCACTGGATCGACCACATCGGTCGCAGCGCCACCAGTGAAATCGGCAGCACTCCCACAGCGTCACGAGCGACTCGACCCGGCAGGCTGCCGCGATCCAACTCCCCAGGCGCACGCCGCCGGTCGAGAAACAGGCCCGGAAGGCCCGCAGGGACTTGTTCGACCTTGTGCGGAAAGTGACGTTGCGGCACCGGTGCCGCAACCGAAACCGAGATAGCCCAGGTACGTGACGACCTGGACCCACTCTAACAGCGCCCCGCTGCCGTGAGAGCCCTGGCCGAGGCTACCGCGCGAAGTGCCAACCTCGCCCGCTTCGCCTGGGAACAGAAACTCGCCGACACCTTCGACGCGGCTGTCCGCTCGAGCGCTCTTGACAATGCACACCGTTGCGTCGAGGACGAGGCCAGTGTCCAGGCGCAGAGCAAGCCCGCATCGATCGCCGCGATGTCCGGGTCCAGGATGTTCTTGAGCAGCAGCAGCGACGCGAGGAACTGTCTCTCGAGCGCCGGAGGCTTGAGGATCGGGCCCGCGAGAAGATCTACGACCAAGACCACCCTGACCCGAACCGATCACTGCACCAAGAGCCAAGACTGTGCAACGACCGGCGCGTATCCGGATGTACCAGCCATCGCCCGATCTCGGGCCCCGCCGCGACCACGGTCTCGGTTGTAGCCACCGGTCGGCATCGGCCGCGTCGCACTAGCTTCTCCCGCTCCTGCGCGTGGGGGCTACGTGTTGAAGTCCACCACGCGTGGACTTTATGGCGGACTTCAACAGCCGGACAGTCTTGGATTCGATGTTCCGGCGTTCTCAGCGCTCGGCGGTGGCCTCGTCAAGCGGAGTCGAGCATACAGATCGGGTGACCCGAGCTACCGCACCCTTTTCGGAGCCGCAAACCCCCGCAAATTCGTGTCGTCTGACCAGGCGTTTTCTTCACACTGAAAGTGTTGGGTCTGGCGGGTGGCTGCGGGCACAAGCGCCCGTCAGCCCCT
>NZ_JBSGEZ010000171.1:0-4726 GCF_053603155.1 Nocardia sp. NPDC004260
GACCAGGCCTGGCTGCCCGCGCATCCCACCTTCGACCCGGCCACGCCGTACACGCTGCCGGGTGGCAACCCCAGCATCAACGACGTGAAAACCGGTTCGGGCCAGTGGGGTCCGATCATCGAGCACGCCGGAGCGTCGTGCCAGGTCGGCTTCCACGGCAGCTTCACCTGCCAGGCACTGGGCCGGGGATTCAGTTCCTACGGCGGTACGGTCACCGCCTGAGCGTCCGGCCGGCGCGCTCGCTGACCGCAGGCGCGTCGGCCGCAGCCGCGCCTGCTACCGGCCGCCCGTCCCGTCGAGCCGGATGACCTGTGCGTTCACCGTGCTCGCCGCGTTACCGGCCAGATAGGCGACCACCGCGCCAGGCTCGGTCGGCCGCATCGCGGCGAGGGCGGCCTCGAGTTCCGCGTTGTCGGTCGTCCCGACGCCGTAGCTGACCGTATTGACGGTGATCCGCCGGGACGCGAAGTCCGGGGCCACCGCCCGGCCGAGCTGCTCGACCGCGCCGCGCGCCGCTTCGTGCATCGCGCCGCCCGGGTCGGCGGGATCGCAGACGGTGATGACCCGGCCTTCGTCGGCCAAGTGCTGCAACGCCAGTTGCAGGCCGTGGAAGACACCCTTCACCGTGGCCGCGAAATTGCTGTCGAACGCCTCCGAGCTGAGCTTCGGGAACGGCTCGGACTCCGGCACCGCCGCGGTGTTGACCAGCACGTGCCACCCGCCGCAATCCTCGAGCAGCGCCTGCACCAGCTCCTCGTATTCGTCGCGATCGGCGGTGTCCGCCGCGAGTGCCAGCGCCGCGCCGCCCGCCTCGGTGATCTTCTTGACGACGTCCGCGGCGGGCTCGGGGAAGTGCGGATGCTGTACCACGACCTGAGCGCCTTGCGCGGCAAGAGTTTTCGCGATCGACCTGCCGATTCCGGTGTAGGCCGCCGTGACCAGGGCGGTCTTCCCGGACAGCGGTCTGTCCGCGGGCACGCTGTCGACGGGCTTGCTCATCTGCCGACCTTTCGTCGATTGCGGGAATTCGGTTTCAGCGATGATATTCCCGCATGCGAGCGGACCAACCTACGAAGGGCCGCCGACCACCATAGTGTCGGGTTCCCGGCAACGGTGAGCATCCGCACCGGCCGACCTGAGCGGGTTCCGCACCGCCGCAGCGGCTCGGACGCACCGAGACCATCTGTCGGAAGAAAACCGAGCGGAGTGCGCTGTCCGCGGACGTCTGGATCAACGGAGAAGGCCCCCGACCGTGCACCGGTCAGGGGCCTTTCCGTCGTCTCAACCACGAGTCGGGGTGACAGGATTTGAACCTGCGACCTCTTCGTCCCGAACGAAGCGCGCTACCAAGCTGCGCCACACCCCGTGAAGCGAACCTGGAGTAGCTTACAACAGGGGTGCCCGAGACGTTAAACCGGCAGGTCAGTCACCCTGCGAGGGGGCGGATGCTGGTGAAGATCTTCTTGGCGGTCTCGGCGTCGAGCGCGTGCGGGACGCCTGTGTCGGCGGCGATCACCATGACGAAGTTGCCCTGGTCGTTGGGGAACGCGGCGGTGTAGACGGAGTACGCCTTCGCGCAGCCGGGCTTGGCGTCGGAGACGGTGCCCTTGGTCTCCACGAACATGCCGTGCTGCGATCCGTCCAGCGACGCCAGTGGCATGGGTAGGCCGGGTGTGCCGCCCTGGGTCGCGGTGTAGGCGAGCGTGGCGGTCCTCGTACCGAGTTCGGTCGCCGCCTTCCCCGGGTCGGAGGTGTTCGAGCCGGTGAGGAAAGCTACGGTCCGGGTCGAGCCAGGGCAGTAGCCCTTGCCCTCGCTGGCCAAGCCCTTCCCCGCGACGGCATTCGGTGGCTCGCCGAAGCCGCCGATGGTGCCCTGCGGCGCCACCGTCCAGTCGGCGGGTACGTCGTAGGCGGCGCCGCTGTCGGGTGCTCGGACGACCTGATAGCCGGGGACGACCGGAGTCTTGTCGCCGGAACCTCGCGCGGTCGTCGTCGGGGCCGATCTGGTTGTGGTCCGGGCGGGCGCGCTCGCTGTGGTGGTGTTGAGCGCGTTCACCATCGATGGCGCGGTGCCCTGGCCGGGATCGTTCGTCTTCATCCGGGTGAGGACCACTGCCCCGGCAACGAGACCGGCTACCAGCAGCACCGCCAGTCCGGCCGACAGAAGGACCTTCCCTCGGCCGCTCCCGCTCGGACGGTTCGGTGGCGGCCCTCCGGCCTGTGGACCATAGCCCGGGTGATATCGGCCATCCGGCGCCGTGCCGTATTGCCCGGGTCCGCCGCCCGGTTGCCACTGTGCGGCCTGTGCCGGTGGGCCGAATCGATCCGCGCTCGGATAGCCGAGCAAGGTCGGTGCCGAATCGCCGGGGCCCGGCACGGGACCCGGCCCCCCGCGGCCGAAGGGGTCGAGCGCGCCGAGCGGTTGGCCGAGCATGGTCGGATCGTTGCGCCCGGCTGTACCCGGGCCGGAACCGCCCTGCGGTGGCCACTGCCCGGAGGGCGTATGCCCGAGGGACGGGGCCTGCATGGTGGGATCGTTGTGGCCCGACGGTCCGGGTTGCGCGGGACCACCCGACGACGGAGCGAGCAAGGTCGGGTCGTCCTGCGTGCCCTGCGGCCGAGCCGGTGCGGGATCGCTCTGCCCGCCCGGCTGCCACTGGAGTGTGGGTGCGGGCTCTTGGTACGGCTGCCACTGCGTGGCCGGGTCGGACTGCCACCACTGAGGCGTCGCGCCGTGCTCGGCTGGGCCCGAACGCGGCTGGTCCGGGATCAGGCCGGAAGACCGCCCCTGAGCGCCCCGCTGCCAAGGCGTGCCGGCGGGGCGTCCCGAGTCGTCGGTTCCGCCCGGATGCGCTCCGCTGTGCGGTGGTCGGGCGTCGTTACCGTCGTCCGCTGAAGCAGGAACGGAACGCAATGGGGGGTAGGGCGGTTGCCGAGGGGTCGGCGGCCCGGCGGGCCGCCCCGGAGTCGTCGGGTCGCGCCGGTCGTCGAATCCACTCACAGTTGTCCCCTACCTGCCACACGTCTCGGCAGGGGACATTAGCGGGCGACGGCCTCCGATGCCGACACTCCATGGCCCGTGTCGGCGCCCGGCCGCTTCGGCGGCGCGGCCACCAGCGTCAACAGGGTCGCCTCCGGACGGCAGCAGAACCGGTACGGCGCCCACGGCGAGGTGCCGACACCCGCGGAGACGTGCAACCGGGTGTGCTCCCCCCACTTCGACGGCCCCTTCACCCGGGACCGGTCGATCCCGCAGTTGGTGACCAGGGCGCCGTAGCCGGGCAGGCACAACTGGCCGCCATGGGTGTGCCCGGCGAGCACCAGGTCGTACCCGTCCTCGGCGAAACGGTCCAGCACTCGGGGCTCAGGGGAGTGGGTGAGGCCGAGCCGCAGGTCGGCCAAGGGATTCGGGGCCCCCGCGACAGTGTCGTACCGGTCGCGCTGCAAGTGCGGATCGTCCACACCGGCGGTGGCGATGCGGATGCCTGCCACTTCGAGATCGCGGCGCACGTGCGTCAGATCGAGCCAACCGCGCTCGGTGAAAGCCGCACGCAGGTCTTTCCACGGCAGCGGAGCGCCGTAGGTGCGGCGGTGGTCCTTCTTGAAGTACTTCAGCGGGTTCTTCGCCACCGGAGCGAAGTAGTCGTTGCTGCCGAAAACGAAAAGGCCCGGGCGGGAGAGCAATCCGCCGAGGGCCTGAACTACCGCGGGCACCGACTTCTGATGCGAGAGGTTGTCGCCGGTGTTGACCACCAGGTCGGGCTCCAGCCGATCCAGCTCCCGTAGCCACTGCTGCTTGAGCTTCTGTCCCGGCATCATGTGCAGGTCACTGAGGTGGAGCACCCGCAGCGACGACGACCCCGGCGCCAGCACGGGCATGGTCGCCTCCCGAAGGACGAAGGCGTTGCGTTCGACCAGCGAGGCGTAGCCGATTCCGGCCACCGCGGCCCCGGCGGCTCCCAGCGCGGTCGTGCGTACAGCAGAGGTCGAGATCACGGGCATTTGCCCAGCATAGGTGACCTCGCTCAGGAGCGCCGAGTGTGTTTCCGCACAGGCGCCCGTTTTTCCGGCGGGAAATCGGGCCGCGCGGCAAATGTAGTGGGACCGCCGCGTTCCAGCGGCTACCGTGAGCGGCATGTCGGAACTCAAATCGCAGCTGCGGACGGATCTCACCGCCGCGATGAAAGCCAAGGACACGCTGCGCCTTTCCACGTTGCGGATGCTGCTGTCGGCGATTCAGAACGCCGAGGTCGCCGGCTCGGCGGCCCGTGAACTCACCGACGCCGAGGTCGTCTCCGTGCTGCAGAAGGAGTCGAAGAAGCGCAACGAATCCGCCGAGGTCTACACGCAGGCCGGGCGCGGCGAACTGGCGGCGAACGAGCGCGCCGAGGCACAGATCATCGACGAGTACCTGCCGACCCAGTTGACCGAGGCCGAGGTCGCCGATCTCGCCGACACCGCCATCGCGCAGGTCGCCGAGGAGATCGGGGAGCGTCCCGGCATGCGGCAGATGGGACAGGTCATGAAGATCGCCACCGGGCTCGCCGCGGGCAAGGCCGACGGCTCGCGCATCTCGGCCGCGGTGAAAGCGCGGCTGTAGGACGGCGATGCGAAAGGGGCCGCGAACCGTGGGCGGATTCTAGGGATCGTTGCAACACGTGGTCGTTTGGTTCAGGCCGCAAGTAGTCTATGCAGGCGCTCGGCTGGGGTTTCCCAGCCGAGCGTT
>NZ_JBSGEZ010000172.1:0-4713 GCF_053603155.1 Nocardia sp. NPDC004260
ACGAGGAGACTCGCGCTCGGGCGGTGAGGATGTATCAGGATCGGATCCGTGAGCACGGTGACTCGATGGCCGGTGCGCGCCGGCATGTCGGAGCGGCGGCAGATGTCGAGGATTCCGTCGAAGTACTCGATCAGAGGGTTGTCGCAATGGTGGATGCGCATGTAGCGGGCCAGCAACCCGCCGCCTCGTGAGGTCGTGGGCATGATTCGGTCGGATTTCTCGCTCATCTGCGCGAGGGCGGGGTTGATGCCTGCATGGATAAGGACGAAGTCGACCCCAGCGGCCAACCCGAGCTCGAAGCGGTCCAGGAATTCGTTGCGGCTCAGCTTTTTCCGCGGGTCAGCGAACAGGTCGTATGTCAGGCATGCGCCGAGCGGTGCGCCCATGACTTCCTTCAGATCCGCGCGCAGCGCCACCCCTTCAGGGTTGGTGGTCAGGTCCATGACAGCGTCGGGACCGGCGGCGAGGATGACCGCCATGCTTTCCACGATGGTCTGCCGGTCGCGGTCACGTGGCCCCAGTCCGACGAGAGCGGCGACTTTGCGGCGGGTGTCCTCACCAACGAGCAGCGGTTTGAAGGCCGTCATGTGCCTGCTCACGTGCGACCGCAGGAACACGAGTGTGCCGCTTTCGACTCGACGGGCGGCGGTGTCGGGGTCGAGGTCTTCGGCCTGGCAGGTGGCGATGAACTGGGGATCTGTTGTGAGGGTACGCATTTGGTGTGTCCTTTCGATCAGCGATGTTTCGGAGTGGCGGGCACGGTTGGCCGCGGTGGAGGTGGTTGGCCGTCGACGACTTCGGTGATCAGGTCGGCCCAGTCGACAGCCAGGGCACTGACGTGGATCCATGCCTCACGCACGGCGGGTTCGGAGGCGTGCTCGGCAGTCGCGAGGATCAGTTCGGCATCGACGTACGCGGCGGCCAGGGCATCCATGGCTGGCCCTATGCGTTCCGTGCCGCGTCGTGGCTGAATGTGGGTGCTGACCCAGTTGTCGATCAGCGTGACGACATCGTCTCGGCGTCGGTCGACTCCGGTCGCGCGTTCGGGGATGATGCGGCGGGTGCGGTGCAGATGCGCCAGCGCTTGCGCCCATCGCGTGATCAGGTGGTCGCCCGGATTGTGGTCCGTCACGCCGCGGAATGCCGCGCAGAGCTGGTGCCAGTCCGGAATCCGAGGCAGCCGAGCATCCATCTCGGAGAGCGAAACATGTTGTTGCACAGTTACTGTCATCTGCGCTGAACGCGTATGTATGGGTGTGTGGCGTTCGGTGGGCATGCTCGGGCTACACCTCGGTTCCGAACGAGTAGGCCATCGCCGCGAGATAGGGCAGGCATCCGCCGCCGTGGGCGGCGTGAGTGTGGAGGATGAAGCGGGCGCGGTCCAGATCCAAATCGGTGGGCTCGGCCGCGCAGTCGCGATACTGCACGGCCCACAGATCCCGTGTGTTCTGCGAAATTCTCACGACAGCTCCCTGACAGTCGGTGGGTGGGTGGGCACGCCGATGCCGGGCCCAGGTGCGCGCGCCCGAATCCGGCTCCGCCCACTGCTGATCGCTCGCGAAGGGCGGAACAGCGTCGACCGCATGCCCCGGCATCGGGTGCTGGTCCCAGATTCGCGGTCGCGCCTTGCCATCCCAACGCCCGACAGGGCTAGCCCCACTGGGGCTTGCGCATCGTCTACAACTGGCTGGGATCAGGCGAAAGGGTCATTTGTGCACGTAAAAGCCCTCCACCGCATACTGTGAGACAAACTGCGGTCAACCGACTGAGGTGAGATATGAATACTGGGGGACGTATCTGCCGCACATGCCGAACGGCGCTGCCCGCAAGACACGCCGGAAACCTCTGCCCCGACTGTGCCTCAGCTGCCGGGTTCAAGCACGCGCTCACCGCCGACTTCTTTGACGACCCCACGATCCGCGCGGCGCTCGCGGACCACGACTTCAGCGTCGTGTTCACCTCGATTCGCGAAGCAACCGGCCTCTCACAACTTCAGCTGGCCGCGTTGCTCGACCTCACGCAGTCCAGAGTGTCAGCCGTCGAACGCGGAGAACGCCGTCTAACCAGTGCCAAGCTGGTCGCAAGAATCGCCGATACCTTCGCGATCCCTGCTTCGCTACTCGGGTTCGGCTCCGGCTCTGCGAGTAATCTGGCCCGCGAGGAGGTGACGTGGGTGGAACGCAGAGACTTCATCACCCTGGCAACCGCAGCTGCACTCGGTTCCCATCTTCACCCGCAACTCGACCGGCTGGGCAGCATCCTCCCCGACCGGCTCGAGCCAGTCACCCGACCACACATCGGATCCGCCGACATCGACGCCATCGAAGCCATCACCGAAGGATTCCGGCGATGGGACCTCGCACACGGCGGCGGACTCTGCCGGACCGCGGCACTCACCCAATTGCACCAAGTCCGCGCCCTGGAAGGCGCCGCATGCACCACGGACGTTCGAACACGTCTGTGGATCGCCACCGCCGACCTGGCGAGCATGGCCGGCTGGCTGGCCTACGACATCGAAGAACACGACTCTGCCCGCAAACTGTGGACATACGCCCTGCAAACCGCGCACCGTGGAGAAGACCATCCCCGCAGCACCGACCTGACGGTCAGCATTCTGCTCGACATGGCCCACCAATCCCTGCACCTGAAACGACCTGATGAAGCACTGAAATTCGTGCAGCTCGCCTCATCGACCGCCGCCAACAGGCGCCATCCGATCAGCACCATTACCGCCGGATACATCGCAACGGTAATGGGCTGGTGCTGGGCATCCCTGAACGACTCCGCAGCCACCCAGCGCGCCCTCGGGCGATCCGAAGACCGCTACGCCGCAGCCGAACCCGACACCACTCCCTCCTGGGCATGGTTCGTCACGCCCGCGGAAATCGCCGCTCAACACGGCCATGCGATTTATTTGCTGTCGCTCTCCGATCCCAAGTTCGCGCTATCGGCGGTCGAGCGTCTGTCCACAGCGATCCCTGGCCACGCCAGCGAACATGCGCGCAGCCGGGCCGTCGCCTTACCCACCCTTGCCAGCGCCTGTTTGCAGGCGGGTGATTTCGACTCGGCCAACCGGTACGGGCGTGAGGCGATCACGGCGATCACCGAGCTGTCCTCACCCCGCTGCTACGTCCGCCTCCGCGACCTGGACACCATCGCCACCAAGCACGACGGCGACCCCATCGTTGCTGAATTGCGCGGCGATCTGAGGGCGGTCCTCACTACAGCGGCCTCATGACCACAGAAAGCCAGCTTCCCGGTCGCGCAGCAGTGCGGGCCGCCTGTCAGAAGTTCGGTGTCGACGACCAGGACGCGCAACTGCTGCATCATCGGTCGAACGCAGTGTGGTTGCTGCCGCACGCTGATCTGGTCGTGCGCCTGGCACCCGACACCGCCTACCGGCGCGAGCGCGCGCACACCGCCGTCGCCGTCGCACGGTGGCTGGCAGCCGAACCCCTACCCGTCGCCCTTACTCCGGCGTCCGGAACGCAGCCAGTTGTCGCCAGCGGCGCGATCGCTACGTTCTGGCCCTACCGACCCTCGCCGGGTCGGCCGGGCCCGGCCGACCTCGGCACACTCGTACGGCGGCTGCACTCGGTAGCGCAGCCGCCGTTCCCCGTGCCGCGATACCAGCCGCTGCGGCGGCTGTTCGAAGCCCTAGCTCTCGAGGACGAGCGAACGACACCCGCACTCACCGACTCTGAGCGAGCGTGGCTGCGCGCCCGCGCCGAGGCACTCGTCGGCCAGTTCACGCAGACCGAGTTCCCGCTCGGGGAGGGGCTTGTGCATGTCGATGTCCACAGCGAGAACGCCGTCTGCGATCACGGTCAGTGGGTGCTGATCGACTGGGATCAATGCAGCATCGGGCCACGTGAACTCGACCTGGTGAACGGGTTGCCCGATCACTTTCATCAACCACAACACGAGCGGGCACGCTTCGCAGCCGCCTACGGATATGACCTGCTCGACTGGCCCGGATGGACCTTGCTGCGCGACATCACCGAACTGCACTCGCTCGGCGCCTACATCCGGCTCGCACCGACCAAGCCCGCGGCGGCCGAAGAACTACGACATCGCATCCGATCGTTGCGAACCGGAGACAATGCCGCAGTCTGGCAGGCGGTGTCATGATCTCGTGCGTCGTACTCGGCGACCATCTCGGTGGTCAGGCCGAGCGGCTACAGCTCGGTGTGCTCGGCGCTGAAGCAGCAGTACTACAGTCCGTAGTCGTAGTCGTAGTCGTAGTCGTAGTAGCTGTATTCGTAGTCAGTGCCTATTTCCGGAGTGTCGACTGGCTCTTCGCGGCTCGCCCCGGTCTCGGTGAGGGCTGTTGGCTGCGCAAAGGCCAGTCCGTCGTGCGCATCGCGATCGAGATGGCGCCGAGCCCGGTCTTCGAGGTCGCGTTGCGGCGGTGTCAACTGCGTGCGGCGGTGCTGTTCTGTGAACGCGTCGTCGAGTTGGCGCTCTTCACAAAGCCAGCGTTGTTCTGCCTGCGCCAGTTTCCGTGCGAAGGCATTGTCGCTGTGGCCTGCGGCGGTCAGCTCGGCGGCGCGCGCGGCGTGGTTGTCGGCACGGTGGAGGGTGGAGTTCCAGTCGTCCTGTGCGAGCTGCATTGCGGCTTAGTGCTGCGTTCCTCAAAGGTGGTAGATAAAGCGGCGGCGTAGGGTCCTTGGTTTCGGGGCGGGTCGGCCCCAGACCCATGGTCGCGCGCGG
>NZ_JBSGEZ010000173.1:0-4559 GCF_053603155.1 Nocardia sp. NPDC004260
TAATGGTGACGTCGGATATTGAAACTGTCTGAATGCCCCTTGGGCTGTGTGTCTGTCGTCGGTGTCATCGCGGTTGACAGGCTCGGATCAGCGACGCAAGCAGTTGTGTCGGGTCGTGCAGGGGGCGGGCGCCGTCGGTGACGACGCGGCGGGTGCCGGGATCGACCGGGTCTGTTTGTGCCCACTCGGGGGATCCGATGTTGATCTCGACTTCCAGGCCCGACTCGGTCGCATAGCGTCGTTCGGTGATCGGTCCCCACGGTTGCGTTCGGATCGGTCTGCCCAGGGCGAGTTCGTCGGCCCAGCTGTCGTTGCAGTACTGCGGTTGGTCCGTGGTGAGCAGGACGATATCGATGTCGGAGTCCGCGTGCGGGGCGTTGCGGGCGTGTGAACCGACGAGGAGCAGGCCGACGATGTCCTGGCGGTGAGCGGCCCAGTGCGTGATGCGGTCGATGATGGCGATGGCTTCGTCAGCATGCTCGGGCGAAAGTTCGGCGCGGTCTGCTGGTTGTTGGTCTGGATGGGTCATGTGGGCTCCGGCATCTGTTGGCGCTTGCTGATTTCGGCGGCGTAGCTGGTCCAGTCTCCGGCGGACAGTCGCTGCCATGCGACGGCGACGTCGGTGTGGATGCCGAGGGTGCGGGCCAGGATCGCTGCGGGGATCTCGGTGGCGAGTTGGAACAGCGCGGTGCTGCGAGCGGCGCCCGGGCGAATGTCGAGTCGCCTCAGTCGCTGAGTCAGCTGGCCGGTGCTGATAGGGCGGCCGGGTTGACCGCCCGGGAACAGCCAGATCGACGGTGTCAGGGCGCCAATTGTGGCGTGGCCCTTGCGATTTGCCGTAACCATTCGGGCGAGGTCGGCGACGGGATCGGGTAGGTGTATGGGTGAGCTGCCAAGGTGCAGCCGGACCGGGTCGACCTCGGTTTCGACGTCGACGACGGTCAGGCGGGAAATCGTCGCAGCGGTCTGGGCGTAGAGGAGAACCAGCAGGCCCGCCAGCCGGTCGTCTGGCTTGAGGGTGTCGTCGTGCAGTAGGCGGCGAGCGATGTTCCAGCGGTGCTCGTCCTCGAGGGGCCGGGTGGGGCCCATCCAGCGGTGGGCGCCGACGCGGACGCTGGTGAGCTTGTTCTTGTGGGCCCATCGGATGAAATGCCCTGCCGCGCCACGGTTTGTCGCGGTGTCGTCGGTGAGCCATCGATCGAGATCGGCTTGCCGACAGGCACCGAGCGTGAGGCCGTGTGCGGTGAGCCAGTCGAGGAAGGCGATCGCCGCGTAGGTGCGTTGGCGCACCGAGTTGAACTGCTGGATGGTGGTGAGGCGTCCGTTGTTTCGTTGCCGCAGTCGGCGGATCAGCTGCCAGACCGTGTAGCGGTGCAGCACTTGCCGTTGCTCCAGGTCGGACTGGGCGGCCAAGGTCTGGTCGGCGAATCGCTGGATGCGGACCATCTGCTCATCGCGTTGCGGCAGGGCACCGACACCGATGAGAACCTGCCGCAGGTGCGCCAGAGGCGGGCTGTCGGGAAGTTCGTCGAGCGCCTCGTGTGTCATGTCGCGGCGGCCGGCCGCGAGGTCAGCCAGGACCGGCGCGACGGACTTCTTCTTCAGCCATCGCATCGCGGTGATGGGGTGTTCGGCGGTGGCGATGTTGTGCCGCAGTGCCTGCAGGCCGGGGTGAAGCGATTCCGAGGGTGGGCCGAGGATCTCGTTGAGGCGCTGGTTGATCAGACAGCGGATGCATTGGCCGGGATGCGGATAGGACGGATCACTGCAGGTCGGGCAGTCGTGCCAGACAGTGCGTGTGGTGCAGTCCCCGCAGCGTGGCTGGGCGAGGGTGCCTGAGATGACGGCGGCGGTCCGGCCGCAGGAACTGCATCGTGCTGTGCGCCGCTGGCAGGAAGGACACCACCGGCGGCCGGTGATTCGTGATGTGCCGCAGGGTTTTTCCTCGCCGCAGATCGAACACGATGCGGTCGGCAGGGGTGGGCAGGGGCCGCAGATCGGCCCGTCCGGTGTTCGCAGGCTGACCGGGCGGCGACGCCCGCAGTTGAGACAGACTTCGAGGTTGTCCGGATCGGTGACCAAGCAGTTCGGGCAGATCGGCCGACCGTGTTCATCGCGGGTCGCGGGCTCGCGGTGGCCGCCGCAACGCGAGCATTCCTCGGTGCGGGTGCGGGCGATGCAGGTGCGGCAGACACGTTGCCCATCCAGAGGTTTGTCGATGTGGACGACGCGGTGGCAACGCGGGCAGGACGGTCGGACGATCCCGGCGACCCCCGCCGCGTGAAGGGCTTCGATCAACGGGACGATCGCGCGGATCGGCGCTAGATGCCCAGCGCCGGTGAGTAATTCGGGCTGGGCTTCCAAGGCCCAACCGATCCGCCGTTGATGTGCGGGCCGGGATGCGAGCTTGCCGACCGCATCGGCGATGACACCTCGCTCGACAGCGGGATCCAGCTCGGCGACGACGGCATGGATGATCGAGATCGGATCGCGGTCGTCACGGTCGGGGCATTGCGCGCAACGCGGCTGCCCGAACCGATCACGGGTCGAGGTGTGCTTGAGCCGGCCGCAGGAAGCGCAGGGCAGCCGGCGCAGGCAGCAGGTCCCGCAGTACCAATCCTGGCCGCGGCGTTGCAGGGTCCGCATCGGTCGGCCGCAGTCGGCGCAGACAGGCTGGGCGACCATCGCCCCGACCTTCCGCAGTTCGATCAGCAGGTCGCCGATGGCCCGAGGCGCTGGGGACCGTCCATCGGTCAACACGCTGGGCCGCTCGGCGAGGAAGGCCGCCAAACGCCGCGATTTGGCCCGCCCGCCCGCAACGACCGATACCACGGTTCGGATCGGTTCGGGCCCGCACTGATCGTCGACGGTCACGACCAGGTCCGCCATGAACCCGATCGGGTCCGAGATCACGCGGTTGTGGTCTGCGCCGGTCACGGCAGGTTGGCGCCACGGACGCGAGCCCGCTTCGGGCGCAAATCCCCGATGCTGGTTTCGGCGCCGACAGCCTTCTTCGTGCGCGCGGCGGCTTGGGCGGACACCGTCGGCTCGATCAGATCGTCGATGGTGCAGTCGAGGATATCCAGCAACGCCATCAGGATCTTCAGACTCAACCGTTCGGGGCGTTCGACCACCAGCCGGTAGACCTGACTCGACGACAGCACGATCTCGCGGTCCGCGAGCGGCTCGAGCAGATCAGTGGTCTGGAACATCCCCCGGTCGGCCATGACCCTGCGCAGGTGCCAGTGGTAGTCGAGCTTGGCGGGCATCATCGATCCTTATCTGCCGCAACGGCGGTCGAGGCGAGTGCGGGTGCAAGCGCCTTCGCCAGCGCGGTGTTCATGTAGTCGGAGCTGACGTGGGTGTAGATCGCCGTGGAACTATCGCATTCGTGCCCAACCTGCGATTGGATAAACCGCCGGTCAACCCCATCTTCGGTGAGGTGGGTGACGTAGGAATGTCGTGCGGAATGCACGACCAACTCCCGTGGCAGTTTCAGCGCATCCCGATAGGCGACGAACCGGGCGTTGATCTCCGCGGGCTTGATCCGCCCGCCGCGCTCGGTGACCCAGAGCGCCGGATGCTCGGGGCAGCCGAACCTAGGCCGCACGTTCTCGACGTAGTCGGCGACAGCTTCCACCGCCCAATCCATCACCGACAACACGTTCCGGCGCCTCGGCGGCTGCCCTCGCTTCGCCTTGCCGTAGCGGACGTTGAGTGTGCCGTATCGGCCGAACTGCAGTGCTTTCGGATTGCGGCCGAAGTCCACCAGGTCCAGCTTGGCCGCCTCGGTGCGGCGCAGGCCCCACCCGTAGATCACCTTGAAGATCGTCGCATCGCGGTAAGCGGCAAGGGCCCCTTTGCGTTTCGACCGCACGGCCCGCTCCACCTGATCGTCGGCATAGTCCAGGAACCGCTGTATCTCCTCCCGCGTGAACGGCCTCGACTCCGGTCGGCCCTCGTAGTCGTTGAGATGGGCGATCGTGTTCCACTCGTGGCAGA
Organism: Nocardia sp. NPDC004260; assembly: GCF_053603155.1. Lineage (NCBI taxonomy): Bacteria > Bacillati > Actinomycetota > Actinomycetes > Mycobacteriales > Nocardiaceae > Nocardia > Nocardia sp. NPDC004260. The sequence goes on from NZ_JBSGEZ010000173.1 coordinate 4,003, forward strand.
TCGCCACCGGATGCGTGCCGAACGCGTCCTCGCACGCCACCGCCCACCCGTACCGGCCGTCGATCAGGAACTCGCTGAACAGCCGCAACCCGCAATGATAGCCGCGAATCGTGGACGGCGCCAAGTGTTTTTCGCTGGTCAGCCAGAGCGACCACTCGTCGATGTGTGTCGGTGTCCACTGCCACGGGTAGTCGTTGACGAACTCCATGAACCGGCGGACCAGGTTCTCCCGGGCCGTGATCGTCTCCTCCCGCAGGCCACGGGCAGCCTGCTGAGCGCGCCAACCACGAAACATCGCCTCCGCCATCGCATCCTGTGGACGCAACTGCGCCACCCCGGACACCAGCTCCAGATGAGCCGCCCCAGCGAGATCGACCTGCCGCAACCCACCCTCCTCACGCCACCGAACAGTGCGAGAATCATGCATCAGATGGGCTAAATGAGGCAAACCAGCTGGCCAACAGGCATTCTCACACCAACAATTCGGCCTTCTCGCCCCGGCTCACCGTCAGGCAACCAGCAGATTCTCGCCCGTTTGATGCAATTCCCGAGAGAGG
>NZ_JBSGEZ010000174.1:0-4557 GCF_053603155.1 Nocardia sp. NPDC004260
GTGAGTGGGTCACGGTCGGCCAGCCCGTAACTGCCGCTCTTTCCGCATAGGCCTTCTCGCCGGATCATCGGCGCCACACAGCCACGGCCGCGCTGCTGACTCTCGTAGCGGGGCAAATCACGCCGGATCTGGTCTTTCACCCACCAGCCCGCTTGCGCCACGTCGGCGTCCCCGCGGGCCAATGCGCCCACCAGGTGCCACCACGACCACCCCTTGGGTCGGCGCACCTTCTCCATCTGGCGGCGGACTACCTCGTCCAGCGCAAGGGCGAGCAGCAACAGGTCTCCGGTCAGGTCCGGGTCTGCGAGCATCTGGCGACGGCGCTGGTCGAACTCCATGATCGCCTTCAGGTCGGTGCTCATCGCGAGCCCCCGATCTCGAACAGCCCCGGCTCATCCCCGCCCACCCGAGGCGCATCCGTCGGTGCCACGATCTCCACCCGCAACCCGGCGATCCGTGCCCGGTCCACGCAATCCCACGTGCCCCGAGACAGAGACCGGGCACCCGGAAGAGGGGCCGCCAGCACGAGATCGGCTCCGAGGTCGACCATCTCCTGATTGCGGATCGGCCCAGCGGCTTTGCCGTAGCGTTCCCAGTCCGCGGGGTGCACTTCCTCTACCGCCCGGTAGCCGGGGTCGCAGACCGGATGCTGGCACCACACATGCGTGTGATGGTCGCCGCCGGTGCGGCAGCCGCCGTGCACGACCGTGACCACGCCGCCGTTGGGCAGGCAGTTCGTGATCGCTGACCCGATCGCGCCCCACAGGGCGTGGGGGTTGGGCCAGGTACGGGAGCTGGTGATGAGGAGACGGAAGGTGTCGGTCATGACGCCTCCCCCTTCTTCTTCAGATCCGCCTCATCCCGCTCCCGCCAGGCGTTGGCGTGTCGTCGGCACAGCCGCAGATTCGGGCCGCCCTTGAACGTCCTGCGGACCTTCGTCTGCATCCGTGGCCCGAACTTCCCTCGGGTCTCGTGCTGCACCGCGACGCATTCCTCGCAGGGGAGTTGGGATTTAGACTCGGCGTAGCGCGCCTTCTCCTCCGGGCTGGAGCGGTAGGCGGGGACGCTGTACAGCTGTGACAGCGGGGCGGAGTTCACGGGGCTCACGTCCGGCCACAGCGGTTCGTTGCGTGCCATTACGCTTCTCCTTCCGGGTTGATGGCCAGCGCGTACTGATCACCGCACTCGGACGGGACGACCACGAGCTCGCGGCCGTGCACCCGATCCAGGTACGCCCTCGCCTCATGCCCCACCACATCCGGCCGGGACGAATCCGCCTCCGCCCGCTCGTACGGAGACAGGCGCCGGCCACAGTCCCCCGGACGTATCACCCGGCCGCACAGGCAGTACGTCCGGTCGTTGGCGGGGTTGTAGAGCACGCCCTCATGGCGGGCGTCGATGCAGCGGTAACGGTTCTCCACCTCGAAGGGGAAGGCTGGGGGATGGAAGGTGGTGGGGCGCTGGCGGAAGATTGCGGTCATGACGCCGCTCCTTCGAGGTGGACAGCGATTCGGCGGGCAAGGAACTCGGCCACGGGGACGGCCACCGCATTGCCCACCTGCTTGAGGACCTCCGCCCGGTTCCCCACCCACTGATAGGAGTCCGGAAACCCCTGCGCCCGTGCGCGCTCGGTGTTGGTGAGCATCCGGTGAAACACCCCGTCCGCGGTGACGGTGGCGACCGCGTGATGGTTCCCGCCCGCGGTCACCGTGGCGAGCGGATGCCGATCCGCCCGCCGGGGTTTCGCGTTGCGCCGGTACATCACCAGATGCGGCACACCCGGTTCAGTGATCTGCTCGATCTGCGGGGACACATACAGCCGCCGCGTGACCGGCCGGCCCGGATCCGGATCCAGAATCGACGTAGCGGGAGGGGTTTGCACCGCAGGCAGTGACAGGTCTACGCCCCCGTCGCGGGTGAACACCCCGAACCAGCGGCGCCGCACCTGAGCCACCGCACCCGGTACCGCCGCGGCATCCAACACCACCGTCTGATGCCGGTACCCGAGAGCGGCGAGACCGTCCAGCCACCAACGGAACAGGGTCCAGCGGGTGAACTCCTCGACGTTCTCCACCACGATCGCCTCGTACTGGTGAACTTCCGCGGCGGCGATCACCGCGAAAGCGGTGGCCCGGTCGATCGCGCCCGTGTCCTGCCGCAGCCGCTCCACCTCCGCGGGAGGCTGCTTACGTCCACCGGAGCGGGCGTGCCACACACACGACGGGGACGCCCACAGTGCGGTGGTTCGGGGGAAGATGCGGAAGTCGGTCTCCGACAGGTTCGCGGTGAAGTGCTCGACGTCCGGGTGGTTCTTCTGGTGAGTCGCCACAGCGACGGGCCAGTGGTTGGCGCACGCCTTCACCTGTTGGCCAGCGCGGCGGATCCCCACGCTCGAACCACCGCCTCCGCTAAATAAGTCGATCCAGTCGATCACTGCTCACCCCCAATCGGCTCCACGCGGCCGTCATCCGTGAGCAGCACCCACCGGCCGCGGTACAGGAACCGGGACTCGGTGGGCGTCATCCACGGACGCAGATGCAGCCCTTCGGGTTCGGCGGCGTTCGGGTTGTGCTCAGCGAAGCCGTGGCATCCGCGAACCCCGTCCCCGCAGAGCGCGACGCAGTTGGAGGCCGACCACGGCCCTCCCTGCCCCCTCTTCCAGCGGTGGTGTACCGACTGGGCGGGAGCGATACCGCAGCGTTCACATAGGCCACCGGAACGGGTGGTGAGGAGCTTGCGAGTGTTGGACTCGCCGGGGTTCTTCACGCGCTTGGCGCGGGGCTGGCGCTTCGGCCACGACTGCCGGACCACATCCCGGAGACGGGGATTAACGCTCATGCCCCACCGCCGTATCCGGCGAGGCGCATCGCTTCCATCGCCAGCTTCGCCCGAGTCTGCAACGCCGACCGCTCCGACGACCGCTCGTTCACAAGGTCGGCCGCGTATTTCACCTGAGCCTCGGCGAGGTCGCACTCCAGTTGCAGGCTCGCGGTCTCCTGATCGACATAGGCGGCCTTCATCTGCACGGTGCCCGCAGGGGCGTCGAAGGTCGCCTTGAACTTGGCGACACGCAGGGCATGGCGCTTGTGGGCCAGTTCCTCGCGCCACTTCTTCAGTTCGAGCGCGGCCTGGCCGCCGGTGGACTCCAGGCGGCGCAGACCGGCCTCGATCTCGAGCAGGTTGAACGGGTCCTCGATCACGACTCCACCTCCGCGCCGCCCGACCCGAGGTTCCACATCAACGAACGCACCTTGCGCACCGCGTCGTCGACGTTCCCCTCCCGCAGCAGCAGATCAACCTCCGCGAGATAGGCCACCACACGCCCGGCTGTCGAGTTCGCCAACGGGTCGGAGCCGATCAGGCGGCGAGCCTCCCCCAGGCGCTCATTCACTGCGCGCAACGCGCGTTCCCGCGGCCGCTTGCGTTCCTCGATCTCCCGCTTGGCATCGAGATACGCCTGCGAGACCCGGCCACTCGTACGCAACCGGCCGGGGTGCGCCTTGAGGGTGGCGTTGTCGTGGGCGTTCTGCTGCATGATCGACTGCTGAATGCTGACGAGCGTCTGCAACCAGCGGACACGGTTCTCTTTGCGGCGCAGGATCGCGTACTGCGGTCCAATGCCCTTGGGGTCTCGGAGGTCGGCATTAACCAGGCGCTCGAAGTTGCGGTCGTCATGCCAGCGCACATCCGAGACACCCCAGTCCTGGGCGGCCTGGAACGTCGGGCGTTCGGGGTGAATGGCGGTCATGACCCGGCCTCCGGGTTGCGCATCTTCACCTGGGAGGCGCGCTTGCGGATGAAGTCGCCCAACACTGTGGGGAACCCGCCGTCGTCCAACATCGGGGCGCCGTCGAGCTGATGGCCGGCGACTTCCTCGAACAGCTTCCGCAAGTCATCGACCGAGTCCAGTTCCAGCGCGCGGTCGCGGTACTCCGACACCGTCGGCAGCTGCTTGCCCTCGGCCAGGAACTGCGCCACTTCCACCGCCAGCTCTATCCCCGGCTTCGTGTACGCGGCGCCGATGTCCACGCCCTCGATACGCGACTTCGACACCGTGAGGGTGTTCGACAGATCCAGGTCGCCGACGAGGTCGAACTCATGCTCGATCCCGTCACGCTGAACCGGCTTCAGCCCGACCCGGCGTGGCACCTGCTTACCGTTGTCGCCGACCTCCAGCACGTATTCGGTCTTCACCCGCAATGTTGCGATGATGTGGCCAGGGAAGGCGAGGATGGCGTCGAGCATCCGCTTCTCCTCCGGCCCGACGTCCTTCCAGCCTGAGGAGAACTTGCTTTTGACGCTGCGGCGGTCGACCTGTTCGAGCATCCCGTCGGTGCCCATCCAGTAGTGCGACAGGGAGTCGATGATGACGACGTCGAACCCGGCGCCCGCCGCCTTGCCGAGGTGATCGACCAGCGACAGCGGTGAATAGCTCGCGGGCTTCATGGTCTTGAAGTGCCAGCCGTTGCGCCCCACATACTTCGACGCCGATCCACGCTCGGTGTCGATCACCGCGACGTTCTCGCCCAGCCCGAACGCCAGCATCAGCGCCGTGTA
>NZ_JBSGEZ010000175.1:0-4509 GCF_053603155.1 Nocardia sp. NPDC004260
CTGGAGAAGCGCCGAGATGCCTGGACATTCATGAAGGCGCAGGTCGAGACGGTTTCCGCTGGTCAGGGGTGGGGTTCAAATCCCCTATCCTCCGCTGAAGAAGGGCCTGGTCAGGACGGTTTTACCCCCGTTCTGACCGGGCCTTTTCTCATTAGTGGCCGAACGCATCGCTGAGATGCCGGCGGAACCCAGTTCTGATGGTTGTGGCACCGCTGGACGGCGACCCGCCGGGGGCAGGCGCCCACTCCGGATCACTGGTTCAGGGACAAAGCCCTGTACTTGACTTGGCTGGCCGATGCTCACCTCGACGCGGGTAACTTGGAGAAGGCGCTCGCGCTCACCGAGAACGCCCTCGCTTCTGCCGAAAAAGTAGCGTCAGTCCGGCCGCTGGCTCGCATACAGCAGGTAGCGCAACGTATCGCCGGGCTACCTGGCGGCGCCCAGCTGTGGGCACGCGCAAGGGCAGCGAGGGTTCCTACTCCGACGCGTTTGTAGTGCGGGCCACCCAGCTCACGTATTCCTCTGGACTCCACTCGATGGGCTGGCCCACCAACTCGGGGTTGTCCCATGGATGCAGTTCCTTGATCCGTTCCGCGAGTTTGTCTCGCGTAGCCTCAGATGTGCGGAGCTCGATGCGCCACTCTTGTCCGTCACCAAGTTCGCCGAGATGCCAGAACACCGACTTGATCGGGCCCGTGATAGATGCCCCGGCCGCCAACCGCTCGCTCACCACCGCGCGAGCGATCTCTTGGGCTGCTTCCTCGGTCGGGGTGGTCGTTGTCACAGACCACACACTCGGGATCGCCATCACGCCAGCCTAAGCGACGGTCGCACGATCGGACTTGATCCTTTGATGCGAATTCGCCGCAGCACTCGACATGGCAAGTCCCGTGCCGAGCTTCTACACGGCTCCGGACCAGGTGGGCATAGACCGCCCGGCTCATCAGCTTCGAAGATGCGCGCCATGTCGGTCCGAACCTAGTGTCGTGGAACGGGCGGGGTCATATCATCTCGCCAAGAAGTCGGCGAGGGTGTACAACCGCACCGGCCATTACTAACCGTGGGCGCGGTGTCGAACTGCGGGAGCGGATGCGGCCACTGGTTGCCGCGACAGCATAGGAGCACATCTGCATGGTGCGGATCGGCGTCACCGGGCACATGAACATCACCGAGGCTACGGCGTCGTTGGTGTACGACGCGGTGCGTGCGCTGCTCGACGAGCACGATCCGCGCGAGCTGGTCGGAGTGAGTTGTGTTGCGCGCGGGTCCGATTCGGTGTTCGCGCAGGCGGTGCTCGATGCGGGCGGTCGACTGGAGGTGGTGTTGCCGTCCCGGAATTACCGCGAGCGGAAGGTGAAACCGGATCACGCCGAGCTGTTCGATGAGCTCGTGAAACGCGCGACCACCGTGCGTGTGATGGATTTCGACGACGCGGGCCGCGAAGCGTACGAGGCGGCCAACGATGTCGTGGTCGGGTCGGTCGATCGACTTGTCGCCGTGTGGGATGGCGATGCCGGGCAGCGGGCAGGCACCGGGACGGTGGTCGAGCTCGCGCGTGAACGTGGTGTGCCGGTCGATGTCGTGTGGCCGAACGGCGCTGCACGAAGCTGACGCCCCGTTCGTCCGATCTGGGCTGTGCGACTGCCCATTCCGATGGAATGATCTTCTCCGTGACTCAGTGGCTCCCGCTCTTCGGTTCTCTCATCGTTGCCATTGCGGCATTGGTCGGCGTGCTGGTCAACAACCGCACCAACCGTGCGGCGCTCACCGCCGCGGACGAGCGGAACCGGGTCACCTTGGACGCGGCGCAGCGCAATGTGGAGTCGACCAACGCGGCGGCCGAGCGGCGCGAGCACGACAAGTGGCGGCGGGAATCGGTGCTGACCGCGGTCTCGTCCGTGCTGTCGATTTCGAGCGACGTTCGCCAGCAGTTGTTGCATTGCGAACTCTGGGAGGCCGACGAGTTGGATGAGGTCGATGCGGAGATCCGGCAGATCATCACCGGCTCGCGAGGCTACATCAGCAACCTGCGCGTCGTGTCGCATCGCAAGATCCCCAATCGCTGCGAGGACCTGATGCGCACGCTCACCGCGGCGCTCAACATCAGTTTGCAGCGCCGCCGGATCGAATGCGACGGCGAGGCCACCGCCGAAGAGATCGCCGAGATCCAGGCGCTGTGGTCGCGGGCGATCGAGAACACCGTCGAGGAGGAGCGCTCGGTCATCAACGCCACCCGGCTCGAACTGGATATCAAGATATCCGCCGAAGTGCACCAGGCCGCGCCGCAGCCGGCCCTCGCTCGTTCTTGACCGGCGGGCTCGTCACACCGATGGCGACGCCCCAGCGGAGTCGACCCGCGTGAGGTGCGCTTCGAGCAGCGCGGCACGCAGGTGGGCGGCGTAGGCGTCGAGGTCGGGCAGCACCGCCGGGTCGGCGTGCAGCGAGATGGTGACGGTGTCGCCGAGTCCGTGCACGCCGTGGGTCAGATGCATGACGGAACCGAGGGCCGGGAACCCGGCCGTGAACCGTACCGCGCCGCCACCGAACGAAAGATCGGCTGGACCACGGTCGACACTCGAGACGACGGTGTGGCCTTCGATCGAGTCGGGCACGGCGTCGAGCGGGTAGCGATCCACGTCCCGGCGCAGCAGCGGGGCCGGCATGGCCGCGATGGCCCGGTCCTGCGCGGACAGCAGCGGGTGTTGTGCCCGGACGCGCCGGTCGGCGAGCGCCGCGGCGATCTTGTCGGCGCGCAGGCGCAGATCGGGCTCGTCGATGAACAGGTCGACGCCGAGGCCGCGATAGTTGTTGCGTGCGCGGCCGGCTTCGGGAAGCGCCATCGGCACCTGCGCACCGAGCCGCTGCACCGGCTCGCCCAGCTCGGCCAGGTAGCGGGCGAGCGCCAGCGACACCGCGGTCAAGACGACCACCGTGACGGTGCGGCCGGGCACCCGCAAGTCGGCGGAGGGGAATACCAGCATTCGAGCTTCGTGCCGCGAGATGCCTTGCGGTGAAGAACGATTCAGCACACTCGGCGGGAAACCGGCTGCGGGTGGCGGCACGTCACCCGACTCGGTCAGTTCCGCGAGCCGCCGCTGCGCCCGAAATGCCTGGTAACCGCGCACCGCGGTCGCGGCCACCCGGACCGGCGTGCGCAGCACACCAACCGCAGAGCCGACCAGCACCCCGACCGCCGACACGCTTGCCGACACCGCGTCACCGATCATCCGCCCCCGTGCGGTGACCTCTGGCCACCGCGCCTGGGTCTCCAGCCGCGATGCGGGCGCGGTCCTGGCGTCATCCGCCGAACCCGCCGCTTCAGGCGCCGCCGACTCCGTCCGGCTTCCGTCTTCGCCCGCGGGAGTCTCCGAGAACAACGCACGCGCGATCGCCGAGGACCGCCGCCCATCGGCCAGGGCATGGGACATCTGGAGCACCGCCACCAGCGCGGGCTCGCCTTCCAGCCCCGGCGCGTCGGCGACGGCACGGAACACGTGCAGCCGCCACGGGTGCGCGGCGGCATCGACTCCGGTGCCGAGCAGATCGCCGAGAACCTTCAGCAAGCACGACCAACTACGCTCCGGCAGTTGGTGTTCCACGAATTGCTCGGCGCCGAATTCACATCGGGTAATCGATGTCCGCGGGCAGTTCGCGCAGCCGGACCCGAAGGTCGTCGATCCGCGCGCTCCGTTCGGCGACGGCGGCGCGCAGTTCCACCGTGGGCAGTCCACGATCGGCGAAGCAATACAACAGAAAAAGGTCGTTGCGCGTACGTTCGGACAACCAATACATCGTCGCGTCCTGCGGTGCCATCGCGCTCACAGGTAAAACGATATCGACTCGGACCGGATCACCTCCGGCGGGCCGGAGCAATGTGAATGATCTTGTTCCACAATTCCGTCCGGAAAATCCCATCGATTCCGCCACGCGGCTCTGCTACCGTCTGTAGTAGGAACGGATACCACTCACCCAGGCGGGGTGTCGGCCATGGCTATAGATCTAGCTCGCAGAATCGCCAAACAAGCCGATGAGGCGGACCAGCGATATAGGGCCGCCGCGTTCGTCAAGCGGTCGATCAACAAGGTGTTCCCGACGCATTGGTCGTTCCTGCTCGGCGAGGTCGCGCTCTACAGCTTCATCATCCTGCTGCTGTCGGGCGTCTATCTGACACTGTTCTTCGACCCGTCCATGACGGAGGTCGTCTACAACGGCTCCTATCAGCCGATGCGTGGCGTCACCATGTCCCGGGCGTACGAGACGGCGCTGAATCTGTCCTTCGAGGTTCGTGGCGGCTTGTTCGTGCGGCAGGTGCATCACTGGGCAGCGCTGCTGTTCGCGACCTCGATCATCGTGCACCTGTTCCGTATCTTCTTCACCGGCGCGTTCCGCAAGCCGCGTGAGGCGAACTGGGTGCTCGGCTCGCTGCTGCTGATCCTGGCGATGTTCGAGGGCTTCTTCGGTTACTCGCTGCCCGACGACCTGCTCTCCGGCACCGGCCTGCGGGCCGCG
>NZ_JBSGEZ010000176.1:0-4306 GCF_053603155.1 Nocardia sp. NPDC004260
TCGCCTACTACGTCTGCTACGGGCCACGCCGGTCCACCATCGCGGATCTGGCCTGGATCGCCGGAACACGCTGGCGTATCGAGGAATGCTTCCAAGCCGCCAAAGGCCAATGCGGCCTCGACCACTACCAAGTCCGCAAAATACGACGCCTGGTACCGGCACATCACCCTTGCCATGCTCGCCCACGCCTTCCTCGCCGTCACCGCCGCCACCGACCCAAAGGCCCACGCGGCCTGGGCCGAATCACAGTCGCCGAAATCCGCCGTCTCCTGGCGATAGTGCTTTACCCCGCCCGCACCCTCACCCAAGCTCGCCGCCTCCCGCTGGCGCCGACACCACCAAAACCGCGCCCAACAAACCGGCTACCAACGAAATCGACTACCAAGATAACGAACTACAACTGTCGTGCTAAGTCACGCTAGAAATGCCAGGACCCCGACCCCTAAGCAGATCGCCAGCATAGATGCCGCATTCAGAAACAGATTTCGACCGAAATCCCGCGCCGCGATGTGCATCCCTATAGCAGAGAGAAAATACAGCACAAGCGCCACGCATGTCACAGCGGCCAGATATGGCGCCCAGAGCCCGAGAATCAGTCCTGCGGCGGCTGCGAATTTGATAGGCGGCATGACCCACCAAAATCTTTTGGGCCAATTTACACCTTCAAAGCAGTCGGCTATGAACTGGAACGGCTTTATACACATGATCGCGTCACCGAACTGAATACATGCTAGGACCAGAACGGGCCAAACCGGGTCCGGGAACTCAAACATCCAATCCACCCTGTCGTTGTAGTAGGACTTACATGGATAGACGTGATGCTGCCACCTAACGTGACGGTGATGTAAGTCACTTTCTGCGAGAGGGCGGTGGCTGGTAGGGTCGGCTCGCTGACCGCATCCGTCGCTGGCGACGATCGCCCGCCGCGCCGAACACTGAACACGATATGGGTAACCAAGAGTCGACGAGTTCGTGATCGCTCCGGCTTCTCTCCCCGTTGGATCCGGCCTGGACCTGGGCCATCTCACGCCGACACGGCGTCGAATCTCCCACTGCAGCGTTGTCGCTGCGGCCGATCGGACTGCGATTCGGCTGATGGCATCTCACTGTGGGTGTGAACTTCCCCCGGTTTCCCGGAGACTCTGAGAAAACGGGGGAAGCACACTCTCAGCAAGCTGCTGGCCGAAGCGGTGGCAGCGTATTGGCGCGAGCACGGCACCGGCCCGCACTGGAGCGAGGCTGCGGCCGCCCCCGAGGTTGCGCAGTGGTGGATCGAGGCGACTGGCATGGCTTACCTCGGCAGGGACTTCCAACCGGCGATCTTCTTGACGGCCCGGAAATTGGAGTGGATCGGGTTCAACACCCAGGAACGCTCCCTGTGCACTGGGAGGCGGTTCCACCGACGTCACCTCGGCGTCGAAATCTCGAAGGCTCCGCACGAGAACATCGGCTATTTCACCGCCGCCTACATCAGCATCCATCAAGCCGGGTTCCGGTAGTAATCGCGCGGAATGTAACGAAGTTGCCTTGACCGGCGGTGATGGGAGGGTTCGGGCGGGTGTGGTTGGTGCTTGGCTGGCTGTCAAGCAATGCCGGGGACCCGGGGTGTCAGGCATGTCCGGCGGAGCGTATCGCGGTGGTGGTCAGGCGGAAGGGGGGTGGTCGCCGGGCGGAACAGTACGTCGGTGTCGTCGGGGGACGATCTCGGGTAGCCGGGAGCCGAGGGGTGGGTATCCAGCGTGGCACAGGTGCGGCGGGAAAAGTGGGTGGTCACCGTGATAACTGCCGCGTAGCGGGTAACCGTTACCTGTCGGGATCGGTCACCGAGGATGGCGGTCGTCACCGACGACTGTCCGAATGCCGAAATTGCGGCCCTCAGCCGATCGGAGCATCAGCCAGACAGCCATGGTGACCACCGCTGCCGCACGCAACTCGTTCGCCGAGGCCGATCCCCCACCACCCACCTGGCCCGCCCGGTCGATGCTGCTGCGCACGCATGGGCACCGTCGGCGTCTGGACTCGATGCGCAACTGGCGCCGTTGCGGACAGTGGTGCTCGGTGTCGTGTTACTCGCCGCCGGGGTGGTCGCACTGGTTAGGCTGCGTGCGTGGTGGCGTGACTACGGCGGGCCGCTGGTGATCGTCGCCTACCTGCAATATCTGGGCGTGGCCGCGACCATCGCGTGGTGGGGACTGTCTGGTGTCCTACCCCTCCGGGATCGACTCGGCGGGGTAGGACACCAGACAAGGACGGCGGTCGTCACACAGCTGGACCGGGGCGGAAACTGGTGATCGCGCCGATCGACGATTCGACCGGGTGCCGGTCAGCTGCCGAGGCCGGCGGATGCAGCCACGACAGGGCCCGGCCGTGGGGGTGATCGGTGCGATCCTCACCTCGCCGTTGAGGGTGGTCACCGGGGTGATCCGGTGTGCCCAGGCAGTCCGGGATCAAGCCGAGCAGAAGACCCGACCGGACCCCGCGGTCATCCGCGGGCGACTCGAGCAGATCGCCGAAGCCGCCGCCGCGGGCGAGTTGTCGCAGCGGCAAAAGCTCGCCGCCCAGCGACAAGTGTTCCTCCGGATGCGGCGTTACCCGCTGTGACCGAGGCCGAAGGCCTGAACTCATACTCAGAACGCGACCCCCTCACCCCACCGACAAGCGCTCGGTTTTGTGTTCGAAACCGGCAACGTGGCAGCACAGGCCGTGACGGTCTCAGCCGCTTTCGACGCTCTCGGCGTCGGCGCGGGCGCGCAACAAGCCGGCCTGCTCGTCACGGGCCATTCCCATTAGGCGACGAGGGTGAGATGAGCGGCCGCGACCTGGTCGGGGTCGCCTGCTCGCGTCATGAGGCGGGTGATGGCGTCGGCGACCTGGTCGGGCTGTTCGAGAATCACCGAGTGCCCGGCGCCCTCGACTATCACGAGGTCGGAGTGCTCGACGGCCGCGGCCATCGCGACCGAGTGCGACGGCGGCGTCATCAGGTCGCTGCAGCCGCACAGCACCAGTGTGGGGATTCGCGAGAGGACCGTGAGCGCGTCGGTCCGGTCGTAGACGGTGAATTCGCTCAGGAAACTCGCCATCGTGACGATCGGCGTCTCGTTGCGCATCGCGTTGGCCAGCGTCAGCACCCGCGGGCTGACCTTGCGGTCGCCGAACTCGGCGGCACGGATGACGGGGGCGAAGAGTGTGCAGGCCACAGGTTTCGCGTGGTGCATCAGGCCCGGGGCGCGGCGGACGGCCTTCTGGAACGCGGAAACGACCGGGTTACGTAGCAGCCGTCCGAGGCCGGCGTCGGCGAGCCCGCTCGCGGCGGTCGCCAGGAGCGCGGCGCCCACGATGCGGGTGCCGATCTCGTGCGGGCGCTGTGCGGCGTAGGTCAGCACGGTCATGCCGCCCATCGAGTGGCCGACGAGGACGACCGGTCCGGTGGGGGCCACCGCGTCGAGAACGTTCTGCAGGTCGCGGCTGAGCTGGGCGAGGTTGTAGGTCTGCCGGGGGGCCGCGGCGGAGTCGCCGTGTCCGCGGTGGTCGTAGGAGACCACCCGGTAGTCGGGGTATCGGCGCAGCAGCGCGTCGCGGATGTAGGTCCAGGACTCACTGCGCAGGCAATGGCCGTGCAGGAGGACGACGGTGCGGTCGGCATCGCGCGGACCGTACTCGCGAACCGCGAGAGCGACGCCGTCTGCGGTCCAGACCGTGACACGCCGTTGCGCCACGGTGGGGATGGTGGTGCGGATCGACATGAGCGGCTCCGGTTCACTGGCGGGGAGGTGTTCTGCTCGCTGCGCGACAACCATCCTCATCGACCAGGTACCGGCCGACATGCGGCATATACCTATCTACGGTCATGCGATCACCTATTCACGGCTGCCGAGCGGCGTTCAGATGAGTCGCACTCGTGTGCATCTGGGGTACTCCAGATACACGCTCGACAAATTGATTCCGGCCCGACCGCCGAGAACTCACGCGAAGTGGGCGTTATCCGTTGGGTTGGGGCCCCATCGGGGGGAGCCTCCGGTTGTCGACATCGGGTGTGTTGGAACTGCGTTGGACACCGCCGGGCTCGCCGTTACGTTCCCGAGCGCAGCTGGGTGTGCAGCCGCTCATACTTGTCCGCATCGTGCAACTCTCCCGGTGTGAACGGGGAAGGCTCGCCACCCATCTGCTGATACCGCTGCCTCATCGGTTCCAGATCGAACAGGTCCACCGGATCGATGTCGGCGCCCGACTGTTCGAGCTTGTCCTGCCACTGTCGGTAGCGGTCGCTTCCCGCCTTGACCTCATCGGCCCACTGCGACGACGACGT
>NZ_JBSGEZ010000177.1:0-4249 GCF_053603155.1 Nocardia sp. NPDC004260
GACACCGCTTCTGACCGCGAGCCCGACGCCTATGCGTGGAAGGCCGCACCGGCCCACCTCAAGGCCCGCCGCCAGCTCCGGGCGGCGGGCCTTGCCCCCGGTGGGCACGCCCCCGCCGCCCAGACCGAGACCACACGCTTCGGCCGGCGGCAGATCACCTACCTCTACGACTCCCGCCTGGCCGTGCCCAAACGGACCGCGAGCCCCAAACAGCTGCTCGCAGTCGCCAAAGCGATCCGCGAGCACCAGGCCCGCGCAGCCGAGCGGCACGGCGTCGACCGCGCCGATCTCGACCGCGAGCACGACCCCGCTCCGGGCTGGGACCACACCCCGGAATCCACCACCCACAAGGAGGAACACCCCATGTCCGACACCACAGCCGCCGACCGCGAACCCGACGCCGTCGCCTTGCAGCTGGGCACACCGACCGGCCACGGCCAGCGGATCGCACATCTGCTGGCCACGGTCGCGGTCAACCAGGCCCGCCTGCGCCTCGACAAGCTCGACGCCGCAGTCGAGGAGGCCGAGCGCCAGGGCGGCGATGCGGTCGCCCAGCTCGAAGACCGGATGCGGACCGCGATCGATAACGCCGAGGCCCGGCTCACAGCGAACAGCGCCCAGCACGGCCCGGCGTCAGTGGCGCCGCTGGCTGATGCCCTGGTGTTCCGGTCCGGCTCGGACCTCGCCGCCGACCGTCTCACCCAGCTCACCAGCGACTACGCCACGAACTGGGGCGTGCGCATCGACGCCGAGGAGCTGGCCGTGGACCTGGTCGGTGACTTCGATCCGGTCGCCGCCCAAACCTTCGCCGAAGTCAAAGCCCTGTTCGACCGCAAGTCGGCCGCCGTCGACATCGTCTCCGCGCTGCCGCTGGCCGACGCCGCGAAAGCGGCGGTAGGAGAAGCGATCTCGGCATGGCACTACGGCATCGACCCGGACAGTCTGCACGCCTACCTCGACGGTGAGCACGCGCTGCGCCAGCAGCTGGGAGCCGACCTGGCCGCAGCGAAGATCAGCGAAGCCGGCCGGGCCCGTGTGGGATTCGTCGTCGATTTCCTGCGTGGCGATGTCAGCGACATCGATCTGCTGGCCTCACCGGTGTTCGTCGACCCGGGCGAGGAGACCCGCGGCCGGGTCCCGAAACTGCTCGAGGAATTCGCCCGGAACCAGAGGATCGCCGCGCAGGTGGGCCGGGAGATCTCGGTGATGACCGCAGCCGATCAGGAGCGAGTCCGCGCGGCGGGCAAGGCCATCGCCGCCGGAGTACAGGTCGACACCAAGCTGTGGCCCGGATACATCGATCGACAGAGGCTCGCCGAAGACCTCCACGACTACGCCCACGACGTCCAGGAGATGCGCCTGGACGCCGACGCGCTGGCCGAAGGCCAGTTCTCGGCCGAGGAGCGAGCACGGCTCGGGCACAAATCACCCACCATGCAGGACGAGACCAGCGCCCGTATCGACCGGATCGTCGCGACCAGGGAAAAGCTGCTGGACACCGCGCAGGGCGGGAAAGGACTGGCCTCGATCGAGCGCGCGCAGCTCGCCGCGATCATCACCGACATCGACACCGGCCGCACCGAGCTGCCGGAGCTGCTGTTCGCCGACGAGCACACCAAAGCCGACGTGGACTTCCTGCGCCGCGAGCGCGCCGCGTCACAACTGGCCTACGCCGCGCGGGAGGCGATCACCGAGCGCATCGACGCCACCAAGGCGGTGGATCCGCACACCCGCGCCGCCGGGCAGCTCACCGAGGCGGTCAAGGACGTCGGGTACACCCTCAGCAGCGTGGCCAGCGGCTCGCGGGCGTTCAGCCTCGAGCAGAAGCGCGCCGCGTTCGTCGAGAAGCGCGGGCGCCTCGGCCAGGCCCTCACTCAGGCCGGTGTCCCGACACCTGCACGAGCCGAGATCCGCGAGCTGCTCGACACCCACGCCCGCAAGGCCGGTGAACTCGGCGCCGCTTCGCTCGCGCGCACTGAGCAGTGGGAGGCCAAGACCGCGCAGGTCGCCGCCACCCGTGACGACGCGATCGCCCAGTGCCAGGCCGCCGACGCCGGCCGCGCCAAACCACCCGAAACAGCGCGCCAGCCCCGGGGCCCGCAGCGCGCGTGCACAGCCCGCATCGTCACCAGCCTCGCCGCGGGCCAAGCCGTGGCACCGGCAGGAATCCGGCAGCTGCACATGCAGGAGCAGGAGATCGGCCGATGAACACCATCGAGGAGTACGTGTTGCTGGTCGCTTACCCCACCCCGCCCGCCCAGGAGTGGCCCCCCGCCGTCGACATCTTCGGCGGTGAGGTCATCTTCGCCGTGGACGGGACGTTCGAGGGCTACGAACGCGGCCAGTGGTGGGAATCGGTGGTCCTCGACAGCGGCGAGGCGGGAGTCCCGGCCGCCCTCGACGACATCGACACCGAGCTGACCAGCCGGGGCTACACCCGCACGAGCCGCTGGCACGGCCCGAAACTCACCCGCCGCGGCGAGCGGTACGTGGCCAATGCTGTGGTCCGGATCGAGGCCGTGAAATGAACCGCATCCTCCGCGCCGCCCACGCGGTGGCCTACGAGATCGTGCACTGCACATGCGCCGGATCCGCACCGCGGTGCTGTGCGCGCAACTGCGGGCCTGGGGCGTGCCGTACCGGCGCGGCGGCGACGCGGTGACCGTGCTGGTCGATCAGCTCTGGTACGACCTATACGCCTGGACCCGCGACGACGGCCTGGTGTGGGTGGTCGACCATCCACACGCCGATCCCGACGACGAACACCCCGGCCACGAGATCGGACGGCTCAAAGGATTCCGGGTCCGCTTGGACCAGGTCTTCCACCTGTGGTTCCAATACCGCGAACCTCACTACCCGCCCTGGCTCACCGGCGAGAACCCGTAAGACTCCCTGATCACACCGAACGGCCCCGGAGAGTTGATCTCCGGGGCCGTTCGGTGTGATCAGAGTCCATACGCTCCGGGGGTTTGTTCGCCCCGCCGGGCGGATCAGCGGACCAGCAGCACGCCCAGCGTCACGACGATGAACAACAAGCCGACCACCAGCAGCCACCCGTACCCAGCATCCGGCGGTGCGGCCGGTTGCGCGCGGCGGGCCCGCTCGGCATCCGCGGCCACCCGCCGCAGCCGCTCCTCCCGTAATTCCCACAGCGTCGGCTCGTGGTCCTGGTCCGGGGGAAGCGGCGGGGGAGCGGTGACATCAAGGACCCCTGTCCCGCCCTGGGTTCGATGTCTCCATCAAACCCAGGGCGGGACAGATCGAGGGGGAAGCGGAAGCCGCGGCAACGGCCGATCTCGTGGCCCGGGTGCTCGTTGTCGAGTATCGCTCAGCAGCGGAGAAGGTGGAGCGAATGGCGCTCATGAGGAAAACTCTGTGGCATCGCCAACTTTGGGAAACTCTGTATCTGTGAATGAACCCCCGGGTTCCGTGCTTCGGAATCATCGCCGCGCCGCTTTCTGCGCCAACTCCTCCAAGCGCTCGGCGCGCTCGCGCAGATCCTCGGCCACGGCCGCCAACTCCTCCGACACCGTGAACAGCTCCTCGTACAACTCCTCGCCCACCACGCCGTCGATATTCGCCAAGTGCACAAGCCGATTGAGGTTGCCCCCGATCTTCGACACGTGATGCAGCCGCATCATGTCCAACGCGCTCGACGCCGACAACAGCGACCGAACAACCTCCCGCCGCCGCGGCCACGGCAACCACAGCCCCCCGTCCTTCGACGACGCCGCGGCGACCGGATCCACCGCCGACTGCACCAGATACCACGGCACCGTGCAGTTCGCCTCCTCCGCGAACCGCGCCACCTTCGCGTACTCCTCCTCCGACAACACCACCTCGAGAGTCCGCTGACGGAGGCTCATAAAAGAGACCATTTAGGAATCCTCCTGCCGTGTTGCTGGGAGCCGGTGACGCCGGTCGATGACCCGTCGACGGCAGATGGGTGTGATGCCCGATACGTAGAGGGAGTCCCGGTACGATCGTGCGCGGGCCGCGGCAAGTCGCCGACGTGCCCGTTCTCCCCGTCCTCGTCGCTGACCGACCCCGAGTGGGCGCTGCTCGAACCGCTGCTGCGCATCGCGACGAGCGGCAAGATGAAAGTTATGAGGATCACGAAGTTCGGGCACGCGTGTGTCCGATTGCAGCACAATGGGCGGTCGATTGTCATCGACCCAGGTCTGATGACCCCAGAGCCGGAGGCGCTGATCGGTGCCGACGCCGTGCTGGTCACCCATCAGCACTTCGA
>NZ_JBSGEZ010000178.1:0-4234 GCF_053603155.1 Nocardia sp. NPDC004260
CCGGCGACATCATCGATCACCAAGGCCCCGTTGGCAATCCGACAAGGGTCAATCACGCAATCCGTGCCAGATCCAGTTTTCACGTTCCGCCGACACGATCGATCGCGACAGGGAACAGCTCGCTGGCGTAGACGACCGTCACAGCACGATCAACGGCTTCGCCGTTCGGCGCTCCCAGGTAGGGATTTCCCCCATTCCCGTACTGTCTTGCGCGATGCGAGGATTTGATCCTCATTAGTAATGCGACTCTCTCCGCAGAGTCACATTGCCCGCAGCTCTTGATCCAGCTGCTGATGGGTTGACGTTTGGCCAGGGTACTCGATTTTTGTTTGGAGGGACCGCCTTGTCGCTCTGGGGTGACTGCATTACGGGTGGTGCGAGCGCGGTCGGCTTCGCATTCGGTGGCCCCATCGGTGCCGGGGTGGTCGGCGGGGTGGTCGGGGGAGTGGTCTGCGGATTCGAGACCGGATGGGATCCTGAGTCGATGCTCACGGCCACGGCTCTCAGCGCGGCGGGTGGTCTCGTCGGCGGCGGAGTCGGCGGTCTCGGTAAGGCATTCTTCACTAAAACAGGCGTGGGACTGGCAAAAACCGCCGCTTCTCAGGGGTCGAAAGAACTCTTCAAGAATGGAATCTTCAAGCCTGCAATAAAAGCCGGATGGAGTGGGGCGCAGGCCAATATGAAAACTCGCAGCGGTCTCGTGTGGTCTTTCGGCGGTTCCGCTATGGGACACCATTACCCCCCCGTTAAGAAGGGGCCTGCGCCTGGAGGGATTGCCCCTGTTGAATTGGTCTGGGCTGGCGCGCAAGTGAAAATGATGTGGACACATCCCTTCGTGCCGGATCCAAACATATCGGCTATCGGAACTGGGTTCCTGGTACAACCGGTCGGATTGCCGCAAACGCTCAAGGACTGGCACGCTGGTCCGGGGTCATCGGTAGCGACGTCGTTGTCGGACAACTATCAGCTGTTCGGAGAAGTAGAAAAGCAGAAGGATTTGCCTCTGAAACCAACCCCGCCACCACCGTCTGCGTCGGGTTTGGGTGGTGGAGGTGCGGTAGCGGACCGATATACTGATGCGTTGCATTCTCTCCAGAACGCCGCTCAACGATACGATTCTATTCAAGAGAAGCTTCCAGAGAAGATCGAAGATGTCAAAGCCGTCTCCGCGCAAGGTCAAGAGAATATCAAGGAACTCATCAACAGAATGAACGCCAATGTTCAGTCCGATGGGTCGAAAGAGGCTTTCTCGGAGATGATCGCAAACGCGTTCGGCAGTATCCACGACACCTTGGACAAGTCGGCGAGCCATAATCAGGACATCGGTCGTCTAATCGATGCGCTGTCGAAGCAGTTCGATGAAAAGCTGGCGAAGCTTGGTGCCACAATGAAGCAAGATCTGCAGGAATCGATCGCTGGTCTGAAGGCAAGCCAGTCGAATCCTGGATTAGACCCGAGTCAGCTCCCCCCTGGCCGACCGGACGTCCCACCAGACCCCGGCGTACCCGGCCAACCCGACGATCTCGGCACCCTCCAGGACATGAGCACGGGTTTGAGCGAGCCACCAGGCATCGACGACATCGGCGCTCAGCGTGGGATTGGGAGTTTTCCATCGCCCGCCACCCCTGCGGTCGCACCACCCGCCGGTTTCCCGTCTTTGGGGGCGAGAAGTCCCGACTTGGACTCTGCGGGCAGCATGATGGGCTCGCTCATGCAGATGGTGATGCAGCAGGCGATGATGAGGAATCTTGCCGACAATGATCTGAACAACCGGCGCGCGCAGTTCGCCGTCCCCCACCCGGACGACGAGGTGGAGCCAGTCGGTCCGCCCGTGGTCGCGGCACCGGTCACCGCGCAGCCGGCTATGGCTGCGGCGCCCACGTCGACGTCTACGTCGGCTCCGGTCGAGCATGCGACAGCGCCTTCCACACCTGGAACATCGCAGCCAGAATCAGGACTTCACGTTCGCAAGCCTGAAGCCGATGGCAGCGTGACCTACACATTCCCCGACGGACGGACCCAGAAGGTCTCCGTCACGGTAGCTCAGGCGTTGGATGCGGCCATCGGTAATGCGAGTGGTACCGACGCCCAGGCGGCGTACGCAAAGACTCCCGCAAAGTGGTCGGACACGAAGAGCATCGGCAACCGTGTCGACCCCTATCAGTTGATGACCGGCGACGTGGCGACGTGGGAACATCGTACTGCCGTGCTGGTGGTCTTCGGCACCGGAGACGGTGGGACGCTCGAAGTGATCGCCAACGGTAATCTGCAGCGGTTTGCCGCCGAAATGCACGACAGTGCAGGAGAATTCGGCCAGTTCTCCGGGTTCGCGCATCCCCGTGACATCGAAGTTACAACTCCGGCGGACGGAGCCGGGGTACCCGTCACGACAGGCACGCCCGACCCATCCGTCGGCGCGGCGATGTCGGGGGCCGCGGTCCTCACAGGCTGAGGACACAAGCGAGCCAGAGTGGACTGTCTTCGGCTCGGTCGCAATCGCGCAGCGCCAGTGACCTTGACCGAGTCCATCACCTAGAGATTGCCATCCGAAACTATCGGTGGTTACGCCTACATCTAGGGAGGCAGCATTCAGCGGGACAGGGCTAGGGGATGCGTATCCAATCCTACGAACAGCGCTCATAGAAAGCCGGGGTATATGCATGAGCGATCAAACCGTCGAACCCGAACTCCATCAAGGAGTCACGAAAGAGATGGACTCGGCGATGGCTCGGATCCTTCTTGGCGGAGTCCTGTCGGTTACAGAAGCAGATCCAGTGAAGTTGGCTTGGGCGGTCTCTGTGATGCGCGGGCCGGCCGGAGTCGGTGTGTTCATCACATCGGATGAGGGCCGCGGGTGGCTGCCACAGGGGCTATTTCTGCCCTGGCGGGTCTCAAGCCCGTGGATCTGGGACGGCGTTCTCAGTGGCGATGGAAATCGTGTCAGTCTGTCGTGGGAGAGTATGTGGGACCCTGCGCAGGTGCTCATCGAGTTCGGTGCGGTTTTTGGGCCCAAAGCGGATGCCATGATTTCCGCGCTAGCGTCATCAGGCCCTATAGATCACGACCTGCTGGCGCGGAACGGTGATGTCGCGACGACCGAATTCGTTGAACCATGCAACGAATTCGACTTGCGAATCTTCGCTGCGGATACTGTGGATCGATTGGGGTTGGCTGGCTCGATAGGCTCGCTGAAATATGTCGCGCAAGTGAGAGATGATGAAGTCCCCGCGTGTTGCATCGCACTTGCGATTGATGCGCACAGGAGACTGAGTCGATCTACCTCGCGGTCGGAGGGATCTGAGGCTTCGCGCCTCATTCGTGAAGAAATACTGCATACGGTTCAATGTGGTGAGATCGTATCCCCTCATCTGTGGGATAATTTACAAGCTGCAGACGAAGTAATGGCGCGTCATGCTCATCATCTGTTGAACCCCGGCGATGCTTCGCCTGGCGAAGAAGACGCTCCGGACGACCTGCTACGAGTTGCAGTATTCGAGCGCCGGTGCAACGAGCAAGTGCTGCTACTTGCAAAGAAGCCAACACGGCAGGTATTGCGCGACGTTGTCTACGCTCATGATCAAATATTACAGCATCCGCTATGCGGGCAGGTGCTGGCTGTGGTTACGTAATGCGAGAATCGGTTACGTGTTGCGGGCCGATGCGCAGCGTCGCCGGGGCACGTGTTCGTCACCCTATGGTCACTGCGGTGCCCACAGTCGGTCGGCTTCCCCCGCGGCGAGTCGGCCCCGGTAGACGTCGATCTTGTGATTGATCATTCGGAGGCTCTCTTGAAGCTCGGTGAGCTGGGCAAGGACGTTGTCGCGGTGCGACTCGAGTAATGATAGGCGCTCACCTTCGTTGCCTTTGCCAGCGGCTACCAACTCGGCGTAGCGACGTATTGCCTTGCTCGGCATACCGGTTGCGCGGAGCCTGGTGCAGATGGTTATCCACTGTAGATCGAGTCGGTGGTACCGACGCCTTCCCCCAAAGGTTCGATCGACTGGCGTGACAACGAGTCCGGCTCGTTCATAGTATCGCAAGGTGTGTGCGCTGACGCCTGCTCTTCGAGCGGCCTCGGCGATACTCAAGCCGGTGGCAGGGATCTGATCGGAAGCGTCTTGTTTGACTTCGATCACGCGCTAGTGCCCCATCCAGATAGGTCGCTGCGCTAACCGGGTGTCGGGTTGGTCGTGCGGTTCCGGCTGGGTGATGCTGCCTGCGGAGGTGGTGTCGG
>NZ_JBSGEZ010000179.1:0-4220 GCF_053603155.1 Nocardia sp. NPDC004260
GGCGAAAGCCTGCGCATGTCCACCCTCAGATCATCACCCACCCCGCAGACCTACACGAACACCACCCACACCTCAAACATTCAGTTCCAGGTCAATACGACACTCCAGAGATGAGGATGTCGTAGGCATTATCCCCATACCAGCGCAGCGGGTGATCTGAAAGCGTTGTATCGAGATGTAACTTTGCTTTCGAACTGCTTCAATGGAGGGTATTCCAGTGAAAGTCGTTTCCTCGAAACGTAAGACGCTTCACTCACGCGGTATCGAACGACGCGAACTTTCCCCAGTCACCGGCCGCGCGGTGCGCGAGTTCGCCAGAGAAATATCTGCCACACTTGACGCCACGATCGCTGATCCTGCCATCGCCCCGGGCACGCTGACCGATCCGACGCTGATTGAACAGATCGACACCCGGGTAATGGAAACGCCTGCGCTCCATGCCATGCGCCTGCCCGCCACCCCCGAGGGGCCAGTCATCGTCAGCCAGCTTCCGTCGGTCGATAATGAATTCGGGCCAACCCAGCCGAACCCGGTACACGGCCGGGTGCCGTTCACCGCGCACTACGACGGCGCCGATCGGTGGCTCAAGCCGGTGAATAGCTGGCTGCCGCAGCGACCGCGGCGGGCGGAAGAGTCCGAAGAGAATGGCTACCGGCAAAGGACCGTCATCCCGTTCCGATGTGTAGGGCACCATAACGGTCAAGCGTCGTACCGATTAGCGGGTTATGGCACCGAGCGGTCGAGGAACCTGTGAACACCCGTGACGGCGTTGACAGCCCATTTGGGGAGTGGTGGGCTTCTGCCGCGTCAGTGGAGCATGCCCTCGAAAAAATAACGCCTGCCAGAGGCCTCGTAGGTATCGAATACGCGCATATTTACAGCGATCAGCAGTTCTCCAGACAACACGAACTCGGCATTGCGGAATTGCATAAATTGTCAGTCGGCCCTGACATCAAGAAGATAGTTCTGGTCGACGACTACAGCCCGGCCCACTCTTCACAATGCCTTGACGTGCACGATTTCCTAAAAAAGCTATCTGAACAAAATGCAGAGCCGGACGTAGCAGTGTTCGAATCCGAGCTCGTGCCGTATTGCGAAGCCGTATTGAACTCGATTACCGATAAAAAACTGAAAAGGAGGCTGACTGGCTACTATAGAACGCGACTAAAGTATCCCTGCTCATTGTTTGTGGCCGCCTGGTACTTGCTACGCCTAGGAGCCTTTGGTACGCCGCATATCAAATGCATAACCGGTTCCCCAAACGATCTCTTCACAGAGAAGCTAGTAACGATATTGCCGGACAGCTACATGGTTCCCGAAGCGCGCGGTCTCGAGATTATAAAGTCAACCCACGGGCCATCCTTGCTTGAAAACATAGAACACGTTTTCTTTGCTCACCAAGAGGAAAGCTATAGCGATTTCGATGACTTCGACGTCTATGAGTACGTCGAGCGAAACTATGGACGCAAGATAGGCGCAGAGGATCGGCAAATTATCGAGTTCACCACTTCTGCCCTGCATGACATGAGAATAGCGCCCAATAGTCTTCAGCACGTTGCCGATGTCGGCGTAGGGCCGAATTTGTATCCGGCTATGCTACTCAGTCCGCTTATTTCGAATCACGGCCGTCTTGAATTGATTGATATCGCGGCGAATAATCTCAGCTACCTGGAGCAGGTGCTGAACGGAGCCAATACGGAGCAGGTGAACATCTGGAAGTTCTATGACAACTACATCCGAAAACTTGGCCTTCCGTCCAGTATGAAAAAGCTTTTCGCTATTTCATCGATCCAATTCGGAAGCATTTTCGAACTGAAGCCGAATCAATATGACGCCGTCTTGTCATTTTTTGTCGCTGATTCAATCACGGATGCATACAGCGAATTTGTCCGAGCAACTGATAGCCTGATGAATTCCCTGAAGTCTAACGGATTGTTTGTCGTGGCTCACATGGTGGGTTCCCGCGGTTACTTCGCCGGTTGCCGGACCTTCTTCCCGGCAGTGAATCTGACTCTGGCGGAAATAGAGAGTATCTACCAAAGATACGGTAGTTTTCGAAGCCGCGAAGTAGTACATGACAGCAGGGAGGCGGTGCGTATGGGCTATGAAGGTATGGTAGTGATTGTGGGAAAAAAGTTCGCCTGACTCAATCGACATTATTCGAGGATGGGTGCAGCTCACCCGTAGGGGCTGGTGATTACGCAGCGGCCTGGTAGGCGTTTAAGTGGATATGTTTGATATTTCCGGGCTACCTGCTGGCATTGTCCGAGTTTTCGATTTATTTTTTGTTGATGAGAATGGGCGGGTAGCTGTGCCTGAAATTCCCGCAATCCCAGTTGGGTCGCAGAAAAAGCCGCGAGTTCGCCACCGAGTTCGTGCGTGCCGTCTGCTTGAGAACGGATCCATCGTCCAGCACCGCGTGGCGATGAATTAATCTTAGACTTATTCGGGACACGGCATGTAGTTGCGTTAGCATGCCACTCAACGGCCCGTATTATAATTCGGAAAGACGGTAGCTTTAGCACAGATGGTGTAGACATAGCCGCGAGAATGGAAATTCTGCCCGCCGCAGAATAGCGCCGATCACGTTCAGGGTTGAGAATGTAAGCAATTCCACCCGAAAGGTGAGTGGGAATGAAAGCCTACCGAGAGCTTCTAGCAAATCGGACAGTAGTCGATATGGTATTACTCAGTCTACTGTTCCGGATTGTTCTCAACTCTCAATCCCTGCTGCTGGTAATGCATGTACGGCACACGTTGCACCTCTCCTACGGTGCCGCAGGCCTATTGAGCACTGTGATCTACCTGTGCATGGCAGGCACCGAGCTGCGGCGCGGCCCGCGGCTCGACCGATTGGGGCTGCGGGCAACCGTGGCTCCAGCGATCCTGGTGAACGGAGTGTGTTGGCTGATCGCGCCATTCGCCCAGTTTCCGCTGTTGCTGTTACTCGCGGCGCTGGGGGGATGGTTCGAAATTCCGGTCATCAACATCGCGAAACAGGCCATTACGGTCGCCACAACCGAACGCGAGCGGCGACCGGCGCTCGCCGCCTACGAGGTGACCGCAGATGTGTCGCTCCTAGTGGGGCCGCCGCTGGGTGTCGCAGTAATGAATATCTGGGACACGACGGCGGTCCTGCTCGTGGTCCGACTGATGACTATGGGTTGTGGTATCGCGTTATTGAGGCTGAACCCACCGCTGCGAGCCGATACGAACCAAGTATCAGGGCGTGTCGCACGGCGATCCTGGTTACAGGCCGGGTTCGTAACGGCATGCGTCGGATACGCTGCAGCCACAGCCGTCCTGTGTGCGGAAGAACTGAGTGTCATCACGGCCATGCAAGATTTCCACGCCACGCAAATGACCGGGCTAGTGCTGGCCGTCGGGGCAGCCGGTGCGGTGGGCGGTGGCTACGGTTATGGCGCGATCTCCAGAACTATATCGCCGTACGTCCTGCTGGTTGGGCTCGGGATAGGTGTGTTGCTCTGCGCCCTCGCAACGGGGCCTGTGTCGCTGGCCATAGCCGTTTTCGCAGTGAGCGTGCTGGCCGGTGCCATTTTCCCGGCCAGTACCGACCGCATGAATGCCGCTGCGTCGGAGGATGCACTCGGTGAGGCCCTCGGCTTTCATTTCAGTCTGATGTGGGTCGGCATCGCTATGGGAAGTATCGTGGCGAGTCAGTCCGTCGACTTCGGCGGTTCGTCAGGAGGCATCCTTTCCGCGGCTGCGATCGGTATCGGAGCCGGAATCGGATTGGGCCGAATAGCTGCACGCGCCGCCCCTATACCCGGGGTGCCCGACCAAGTGAATCGAGAATTCATCGTCACTGCGGCGAGGCGGATTCTGGACATCGCGCAGATTGTCCTGGTTCGGAATATCGATGGTTCGATCGACGTCCGACTCGGCGGAATCTACTCCTTCGAGAAAAAAGCGAAACGGCGGGTTCTCGGACATCGCAACCGAACGGAAGTCCCGGTCGTACCATCAATCAATTCCGAAGACGGCGATCCCGACCATACCGGGCCACGACGCTCCCCGACGCCTTGGTCCAAGGCTCCTCCACCTCATGAGCGAAAAGACTCACCATGGAGCCCGCAGTCGGGTTGAACCCTACAGTATCGTTATTTGACCTGGAACTGAATGTTTGAGGTGTGGGTGGTGTTCGTGTAGGTCTGCGGGGTGGGTGATGATCTGAGGGTGGACATGCGCAGGCTTTCGCC
>NZ_JBSGEZ010000180.1:0-4140 GCF_053603155.1 Nocardia sp. NPDC004260
CCGGGGACGCCGTCTCATTTCAGTCCTCGCAGGACAAGCAACAAAAGCGTTCCCCGGAGGTCCCAGCCATGAACGAAGGTAGTGCTATCAGCAACCACCGCTACGACGACAACGTCATCGATCTGCAAGCCCGCCGCCGCTGCCGTTTGGAGCGCTCCGGGCTGGATCCGGCCGCGATCGCCGCGCACCTGCTGGCCGAGACCGGGTCTGTCCCGCTGTGGGACAACGGCGACGACTTCGACGGCGGGGATTGGGCGGCATGAGCAAGACCCGACCGGCCGCAGCACCGCAGGTGAATCCGATCGTGCAGGCCGCTTCCGACCAGGTGACCAGTCGCAAGCGGCGTCCCCGCAAGGACCTCTCCGCCCCGTGCTCGGGGCAACTGTCGCTGTTCGATTCCAAGCAAGGAGACCAGTCGTGACCACGACAACCCAGAACGGGCAGCGTGACCCGTTCGACCTGATCGGGCTGGCCGCGCTCAACCTCGTGTGGTGGGTTGTGCTCGGCGTTGGGGTGGCGGCCCAGTGGGCGGTGCTGTTCCCGATGTTCTCCATCCCGTTGGTCCTCGCGGTCGCGGCCGGCCTTTTCTGGGGACCGGTCGCGGCCCTCGTGGCGGTCGGGGTGTTCATCGCGGGGATCATCGCCTGGCGCATCCAGCGTCCGGAGATGTTCGAGCGCTGGGTTACCCGCCGGGCACGTGTCCGGCTCCTGACCTGGTTCCGCTACCGGCGGCGCTGGGCCAAGCTCATGACGGCCTGTCACCTGAGCATCGACCGCGGCGACCGGACGTTCATCCCGCGTCTGTTGTCGGCTGACATCGGTCCGGTGACTGATCGGGTGCGGGTGCGGATGCTCGACGGGCACTGCCCGGCCGACTTCGAAAACCGGGTCTCGCATCTGGCGCACGCCTTCGGCGCCCTGCACTGCCGCGCCACCATCACCGGACCCGGCACCGTCGAGTTGGCCTTCCGCCGCTCGGACTCGCTCGCCGAGACCGTCATCCTGCCGCGGGTGGACCACTGGACCAAGGGAGGGCAGGCGGCATGACCACGCCCATCAACCTGGACAACGGCAACACCGACACCGCCCCGGCCCGGCAGACCGCTGCCGAGCGTCGGGCGCTCCCAAACTTCACCGATGTCGCCATAGCTACGGCCGAGAAGTTCGGGGTGTGCGTGCGGCCGGTGACGATGCGGTCGTTCGACCCGCGGACCGGGAAGGTCGAATACGTTGCCTCGCCGTGTAAGTCCACCGTGGCGTCGGTGTGCAAGCCGTGTGCGGACAAGGCCCGCTGGCTGCGGATGACGCAATGCCGGGAGGGCTGGCACGCCGACGTCGAACCGGTCGAGGAAACCCGCGACCCGTCCGACACTCAAACCGAGTTGCTCACCGCCCGAGCGGATCTCGTGCAGCAGTACCGCCAAGCCCGCGACGACGGTGATGACGAGATGGCTGATGCCATCTGTGAGGTGGTCGGCAGTCTGGACCGCGACCTTCGGGACTCGGGGTTCCGCGGTCCCATCCCGCCGTTGGAGCCCACAGACCGCAAGCGGCGTTCCCGCTCGACCAAGCGGCGTCAGGACGTGCCGAACCTGCCGCGCAAGAAGGTCGAGCGCACCACCCTCGGGCGGGTGATCGGCGGGTACCGGTCCTCGATGATGGTCACGCTCACGATGCCGTCCTACGGGTCGATCAACCAAGACGGCGCAGTGGACAGCGAGGGCAAGCCGTGCTCGGACGGCTCACCCCGCAAGCCTGACGAGTACGACTACGCGCGGGCGGCTCGGGACATCGTGTTCTTCTCCAAGCTGGTCGACCGCTGGATTCAGAACCTGCGCCGCTGCGTCGGCTACGACGTCCAGTACTTCGCCACCGTCGAGCCACAGAAGCGCGGGGCGCCGCACCTGCACCTGCTGCTGCGTGGCGTGATCTCCCGGGAGATTCTGCGCATGGTGACCGCGGCGACCTACCACCAGGTGTGGTGGCCGCACTTCGACCCCGACAACGAGGTGTACTCCGGCGACCGCATGCCGGTGTGGGACTACCGGGCCATGACGTTCGTGGACCCCGACACTGGACAGGCGTTGACCGGCTGGGACGACGCCCTCGACGTCCTCGACGCGGTGGACGACCTGGAACCGGCCTACACGGTGCGGTTCGGCGAACGCATGGACCCCGGCCACATGAAGGGCTACATCCCCGGCCAGAAGGCCGACCGGGCGATCGGGTACGTGACCAAGTACCTCACCAAGTCGATCAGCGAAGTGCTCGAGACGGACTCGACGCGCACCGCGATCCACTACGACCGGTTGCACGCCGAGTTGCAGCACACGCCGTGTTCGCCGCGGTGCGCGGTGTGGCTGCGCTACGGCATCGTCCCGCAGGGCGCCAGCGACAAGACGATTCCCGGCCGCTGCAAGGGCAAGGCGCACCGCCGGGACACTCTCGGCCTGCCGGGTCGCCGTGTGCTGGTGTCGCGGCGCTGGTCGGGGAAGACGCTGCCGGATCACAAGGCCGATCGGGCGGAGTTCGTTCGGCAACTGCTGGCCTCGGTCGGCATCCACAAGCCGGATACCTCGCATCTGATCATCCGGCCCGTGGAGCCCGGTGACCAGTCCGCGCCACCGCGGGATCACCTGATCCTGGCCGCGATCGCCCAACGCACGAAATGGCGCGCGGAATACACCAACGCCCTGCTCGCCGCAGGAACAGCGGCATAGCAGGAACATTCGGCAATTCAGCAAGCAGCAAAGGAGGGGAGCCGTGGTGGAGAACGAAGAGTATCTGCGGGCCAAGGACTGCGAGGTCCTGACTGGTATCCCGGCGGCCACGTGGCGTTGGTGGGCGCATGTTGGTCGCGGTCCTGCCAGTTTCAAGCTCGGTGCGCGTCGCCGTGTCTGGCGTAAGTCGGTCGTCCTGGCTTGGATCGAAGAGCAGGAAGCGGCGACAGCGCGTGATGCCGCATGAGCAAGGTTCGTCGGAATCGCCGTGCGGGCGTCGAAGACTTGTGGACTAAGGATGAACGGCAGCCGGACGGCACAGTTCTGCGTGTTCCTTCCAAGCTGAATGGGAAGGGAAAGCGTTGGCGTGCAAGGTATGTCGACGGCAGGGGCGAAGAGCACACCAAGCGATTTGCTCGTAAGACTGATGCCCAGGCGTGGCTGGACGGACAGACGGCGGCGGTGGTTTCGGGTGTTCATGCGCCACCTTCGGCGGGTCGGGTGACCGTCGATGTTGTGGCTCGAGCGTGGCTGGCGAGCCATCCGTCATGGGAGAAGTCGACGCTTTCGCGGTACAAGTCCGTGGTGAAGGGGCACATTCTGCCTCGCTGGGGGAATGTCCGGCTCGCTGATCTGGTGCACGACGACATCCAAGAATGGGTCACTGAGCAGGTGAACAATGGTGCTGCCGGTGGCACCGTTCGGAAGAATCTCGGCGTGTTCTCGCAGATATGTGACCACGCGGTGATCACGCGCCGGATCGCTGTGAACCCCTGCGGCACTGTGGATCGGCCCAAGCAGCGACTTGCCAAGCGTCGGTACCTGTCAGGTGTGGAGGTCGAACGGTTGGCCGAAAACGCTGGCGGTGACTGGCTGACGGTGATGGTGCTCGCCTACTGCGGTCTGCGATTCGCCGAGTTGGCTGGGTTGCAGGTGTCGGCGGTGTCGTTGCGTCGTCGTCGCTTGCAGATCGAGCGCACCATCACCGAGGTCGACGGCGTGCTCGTGACGAAGGCACCGAAGGACCACCAGCGACGGAGCGTGCCGTTCCCGGCTTTTCTGGCTGAACCGCTGAAACAGCATCTGGCCGGTCGTCGCCCTGACGCGGAGGTCTTCACATCTCGGCGCGGTGCCGTGCTTCGTGTCCGCAATATGCGGCGCTCGTGGTGGGACAGGGCTGCGAAGGCGGCTGGGTTGGATGGGCTGACCCCTCACGAGTTGCGGCACACAGCGGCTTCGCTGGCGGTATCGCAGGGCGCGTCGGTGCTCGCGTTGCAAAGGATGCTGGGTCACGACAAGCCGAGTACCACGCTGGACTACTACGCCCTCTCTCGGGAATTGCATCAAACGGGCGAGAATCTGCTGGTTGCCTGACGGTGAGCCGGGGCGAGAAGGCCGAATTGTTGGTGTGAGAATGCCT
>NZ_JBSGEZ010000181.1:0-4042 GCF_053603155.1 Nocardia sp. NPDC004260
CTGCCTGACCCGCGGCACCGCCTACAACGAAGAAACCCACGTCAGCAACCGCCAACGCGTACTCGCCGCCTGAGGTTGACAGAAGGTGTCTCATTTCACTCCCTTCGACACCGCGCGGCAGCAAGCCATCCACGGCCGACGTCCACCGTACAAATCCAAGTTGCACAACGCAACACTCTGCTGCACGACAAGTGGCTTTAACTGCGGATTTACTCTCTCATCGCCGATCGCTAGTAGTCGTGTATCGAAACTGCATGGCACCCTTAATCAAGGCGGCGCGGCACGTCGACAGATCTCATCGCTCCTTCCAAGGATCGCCTCAGACCCCTCGGCAACATCCGCAGATGCACCTTTCGACCAGCCATTTCAGTACTGCAGGACCACATCTGCGATGCATCCGCATGACGGAGGATCTGCAGTCGGCACGCAGAAGCGGCCTCGCCGACCGGCTCGGCGATGATCTATGGGACGAGGAGGACCATGCTAACCGCCTCATCGTAGTTGCTTATTACAACCAAATTCCACTCAACCCGCTGAACTTCAATTGTTCGCCCTGGTCGGATTTAACCCCTCTGAACTGCTCATATGGCGTCGTCGCGTCGGCGTTGTGGCCGAAGTTCGCGATTCGTCCACATTGAGTAGTGATCTGAGACTATATTTCTCCGCATCTTCCCCCAGGAGGTCTAGTGCGGAACAGAAGTTCGCCATCACTGCGCAGTGGACGCGCCCCGGGCACACCCGAGGATCGGGCGCCGACGTCCAGCGAGCAAGCACCGATTCGTCGGCGCCATCCGATGATTGTCCATCGCACCGAGCCCGGGAGACGCGCCCGACAGGCCGACTCGGCATGCATCGCGAGATACCCAGCGCTCGATCCAGGCTCGCGTCGGCGGCTGGGGATCTCCTGAATCGTTCCCGCACGTCGGCCCAGGCCGGCGGCATTCGTCATGCTCGTCGATTCATGTTGTCGGACAGCATATTCAGCTGTCTCATGCCGATCGGCCAATGCGCTTCAACCGAGCGTTCTCATCATCGAGGAATCTTCATGACCGAATCCAGACCGGAGCAATCCACCGAACTCACACCGCCGATGGCGGCTCACTGGGCCGCCCGCGCCGGTCTCCCACTCACCGCCGATCGCCACACTGTGGTCGCGGCCACCGCCGACCACATCCACTCCGTCATCGCCGTGCTGCGTGAACTCGACTTCGGCGACACCCCACCCGCCCTCGCCTACCGCGCCCAGGAGGACAAGCACGATGCGGCCGTATGAACTCTCACTCACCGCGGCCGCCACCGCCATCGCGGCCGGGCAGCTGTCTCCCGTCGAGCTGGTGGACTCCGTCCTCGAGCGTGTAGAACTGGTCGAACCGCGCCTGAACGCCTACGTCACCATCACGGCGGAGCGCGCCCGCAGTGCCGCGCAGCAAGCCGCGGAAGAGATCGCAGCGGGACATATTCGGGGCCCGCTGCACGGAATCCCCATGGGCCTCAAGGACCTGATCGATGTCGCCGGGGTGGCCACCACCGCGAGCTCCCGAGTCCGCGCCGACTACTGCGCCACAGCTGACAGCACCGTCGCCGAACGGCTACGGGCAGCCGGTGCGATCTTGATCGGCAAGACCCACACGCACGAGTTCGCCTATGGTGTGACCACGCCGCAAACCCGGAATGCCTGGAGCGCCGACAAAATCGCCGGTGGCTCCAGTGGCGGCTCCGCGGTCGCCGTCGCAGCCGGCGCCGCGACCTTCGCCCTGGGCACCGACACCGGTGGATCGATTCGGGTGCCCGCCGCTCTCAACGGTGTGGTGGGTCTCAAGCCGACGTATGGATTGATCCCGCGGCACGGCGTCACCGCACTGTCGTGGTCGCTGGATCATGTCGGCCCGATCACACGCACCACCCGCGATCAAGCCGTGGTCTTGGCCGCCCTGGCCGGATACGACCCACGCGATCCAGCCTCCTTGGCCGATGCTCCTCGGCACTACCGGCTGGACGGGGCCGCGGATCTACGAGGTCTACGCATCGGCATACCGCGCAACTACTACTTCGACCACATCGACGCCCAGGTGGAAGCCGCGGTCCGCCGCGCCATCGATCGCCTCGAATCGCTCGGCGCCGGCCTGGTGGAGGTCGAGATTCCAATGACGCGCTACATCCAGGCCACCCAATGGGGCTTGATGGTGCCCGAGGCGACCGCTTACCACGAACGAACCCTGCGGTCCGTTCCCGAGCTGTACCAGGAAGACGTGCGCATCCTGCTCGAGGCCGGCGAGCTCGTGCCAACCGGGGACTATCTGCGCGCCCAGCGCTCCCGCACTCTGATGCGGCGCGATTGGGCGCGGATTCTCGACACGGTCGACGCGATCGCCGCTCCGACGGTACCGGTCACCGCCGTGCCGACGGGGCAGGACACGATCACCTGGCCGGACGGCACCGTGGAGGGCGTATCCGATGCCTACGTTCGTCTTTCGGCTCCCGCCGATATCACCGGGATTCCTTCCCTTTCGGTGCCCGTCGGCCATGACGTGTCCGGGATGCCGATCGGTATGCAATTGCTCGGACGGCCACTCAACGAGTCCACGCTGCTGCGGATCGGCAACGCCTACGAACAGACCGAAGAAGCGCGCACGCTCGCACCGACTGCCTGAACAGCAGCGCGACGGTCCGCTGGATCCGCGGCACTGGCACGCACTAGAGCGTTGCTCGAAGTAGCGCCGCAGGTGTGAGGCTGATTGGCGGGCTTAGGCTTTGAGATATGGCGAGGTCTACGACAAATACGCCACGAACTTCCTCGGCGGAGTCCTCCTGGCCAGCTCAATCATGCTGGTAAACACTGCAATCCGAAACTAGTGACTCGCCCTATCTGCCGGTAGGGTGAGCGCAACGATCGCCGTCACCTTGGTCCGGAGCTGGTCGACGTCGACCGGGGTGACACCGCGGATGAGTTCGTCGAGGATAAGACCGTCGATGAGCGCGATGATAAGACCTGCGCGCTCGACGTCGCCGGTAACTGTCGCCGTCAATGCTACGAAATCCGCAGTGACGGTCTCGATCGTGGTGGCCGTCAGTTGCCGGCTCGGTGGGTCCAGCTGGAGCAGCAGGCGCGCGCGACTGCGTGTGCGCGCCGGGCCGAGCCAGTGCGCCAGAGTTGTGGTGGCGCCGTCGATCAGCACTTCCCGATTCATATCCGGACCCAGTAGCCCGTGACTGTGCCGCTCAATGTCGGCCCGATCGAGTTCGGCGATGCGGTCGAGGACCGCGGCGAGCAGTGCGCGTCGGCTCGGAAAGTGGTAGCTACAGGTCCCCGGTGGTAGCCCGGCGTGCAACTCGACCGCGCGGTGCGTGAGCCCGCGCAAGCCGTGCTCGCCGATGACCTCGATGGCGGCGTCCGCCAGCAACATCTTGCGATCTGATTCGCTCCTGTTCACAGATCGATGCTACAGATGTAGCATCCACTACAGATGTATCGTTCCGCTCGGGAGGTTCCCCCAAATGCGTATCCCCTTCTACCGCATAGGCGCGTGGTGCTGGATCATCACGGGCATCGGCCACAGCGCCGGCGATGTCTACCTGCGGCTGAGGCCATCGGCCGAAGACAAGACGTTCGAAGCCGTTCTCCGAAACGAGCCCTTCGAACTGATGGGTACTCAACGCAGCCACTACCAGCTGTTCATGGGTTTCAGCCTGGCAATGGGAATCGCGATGGCGCTCGTCGGCGTCTTGTTTCTCATGCTCGCTCGTTTTGCAGCCGAGCCCGGCCAAGCGCGTCAGGCTGGATTCGTCGGCCTCGCAGCATCATTGGGCCTTCTCATGCTGTCGGTCGCGTTGGAGCCGCCGCCGCCCATCGTCTTGTTCGCGCTGGCCAGCTTGGCGTTCGCCGCAGCCGTAGTCGCGCCGGTGCGGGCGCGTCGACCTGCGACGGTCGGCTGAATAATTTGGAGACACGGCCTAGCTTGAGTTTTAACCTCTGGGCTGGGTTTTCAATACCCCGGGTGATCATGGGTGAAGCCCTTGGTTGATCATGTCTCCTTGCGACAGA
>NZ_JBSGEZ010000182.1:0-4013 GCF_053603155.1 Nocardia sp. NPDC004260
GGGCCGTGGGCGTGTTCGCGCTGGGGGCCGCCTACGGCTCGTTCACCGAGAGCATCGACGACTACCTGGCCGACAACCCCGAAATCGCCGCCTACCTTCCCGGCGGTGCGGCCGACGCGGTGAACTCGTATCTGTCCCTGACGGTGTCGATCGTCGCGCTGCTCACTGCCGCGTTCGGCGTCGCCAGTGTGCTGCGCGCGCGTGGGGAGGAGACCGCGGGACGGGCCGAGTCGCTGCTGGCCGCTCCGGTCAGCCGGTATCGCTGGTTGGCGAGCCATCTCGCCATCGCTTTGGGGGGCGGCGCACTCATACTGGCCGTCGGCGGTTTCGCCGTCGGTGTGACCTATGGGTTGACGATCTCCGATTTCGGACAGGCGCTGCGCATGTCCGGGGTGGCGCTGGCGTACCTACCAGCGGTCTGGTCGGTGATCGCCGTCGCGGCGCTGGGCGTCGGCTGGGCTCCGAGAGCGGCTGTAGCCGCGGCATGGGCCGCCTTCGCCTACTGCGCCGTGGCGTTGCTCTTCACGACTGCTTTCGATCTGCCCGACTGGTTCGACGACGCCTCACCGTTCACCCACCTTCCGAAAGCCCCGCTGCACCCCGTCACCGCCACGCCCATAGTCCTGATCATCTTGACCGCTTCGGCCGCGCTGCTGATCGCTGTCGCCGGTTTTCGCCGCCGCGACGTCGGGTATTGACCCGGCCTCCGTCAGCTGGCGAACACGCGGTCGCTCCCCGGGCGGGTACTCGGGCGTCATCGAAAGCGAAAGAGAATCATCGAGGCCCCTGGGTCCGATGGAACACGGTTGGGCGCTGGTCATGGTCGCCGCACGCCATGGCGAAAGTCCCATGGCGATGATCGGTTCGACTCTGTCGCGGCCTCTCTCCGCCGCCCTACCGTCGGAGTCCTTCACCTGATACAGCGCAGAGGAGAACATCGTCATGCGCGCGCGAATTGTCTACGAATCGATGTTCGGCAACACCGCCGCGATCGCGGAAGCCATCGAACAGGGACTGCGTGAGCATGCCGAAGTAGAAGTCGTGAACGTGGTGGCGGCGGCAGAGGTGTGTGCGACGGTGAACCTGCTCGTGGTCGGCGCCCCTACTCACGCCTTCGGGCTCAGCCGCTCGCAGACGCGTCGCGATGCCGCCAAGCTCACCGATGCTCCGATCGCGACCGACCTCGGGGTACGGGAATGGCTCGCGGCCGCACTGCCGGTATCGCCGGGCCACCGCGCGTTGGCCTTCGGCACGAAGGTCGCCAAACCGCCCTGGCTGCCGGGCTCGGCCGCACGCGGTATCGGAAAACGGCTGTGCCGCTTGGGCTATTCGCTCGCCGATCAGCCGGTGGATTTTCTTGTCGACGATACGACCGGCCCGCTCATACCGGGCGAGCTGGACCGCGCTCGGGCGTGGGCGGGCCGGATTGCGCACACCGAACTCGACCGAAGGAGGCACCACACCTGACGGTGCACCGACGCAGATCTGTGTTCGCAAAGGATGGATGACCATCGGAAGTGGTCGGCGACCGCATTGCGCTCGACACACCAGCGGTTCCGTGTCCGTGCGTCCGATGCTCATAGCCGTGGCCGTCTCAGCGGCTGCCCAATGTGCGGCCGAGTCAGCACGTGCCCGCACCGACGGACCTGTCGCCGTCGGCGCCGACGGCAGCCCGCCGATCCCGGTGCTGCGCGGCGCGCAACTGCTCGTCGGGACCGGTCCCGGCACACTCGGCCGACTGGGGACAACCTGCGGTGAGATTCGGGACCTACGACTCCTCCGGACATCGCCTCTCGATCCCTACCGTGACGGTATGAACCAGCCACCGCCCGGGGAAACCATCGAGAAGGCCGTATCGCTCGCCGGGCGGGCGCCGTCGCTGCACAACAGCCAACCCTGGCACTGGACATTCGACGGCGACGTCCTGCGGCTGTTCGCTGTACCCGAACGCATGCTTCCGGCGACGGACAAATCCGGCAGGCAGATGCTGATCAGCTGCGGAATCGCGCTGGACCATCTGAGGGTTGCGATGGCCGCGGTGGGCTGGCGCATCCACGTCGCACGCTTCCCAGATCCGAACCGCCGCGAACACCTGGCCAATATCACGTTCGACCGGGCTCCCATCATTACCGACGGCGACCGTGCTCGCGCCGACGCCATCCCGCGGCGGCACACCGACCGGCTGCCGTTCCAGGCGCCGATCGGATGGCCCGACTTCGAAGAGGTCCTACGGTCGACCTTCGATCCCATCGACGCCACACTCGATGTGCTGGGTGACGACTGCCGCCCCAGCCTCGCACGCGCCTCGGAGATGAGCGCTGCGCTCCGCCGCTACGATGCCGGATACCACGCCGAACTGCAGTGGTGGACCGGGCACACGATCGGCGACGCGGGTGTGCCCAGCGACGCGCTGATCTCCCAGGAGGAACGGCAGCGAGTCAGCGTGGGCCGGAAGTTCCCGACCACCAGCGGCGACCGGCGCGGCGAAATCACCGAGGACCACTCGGTGATTCTCGTGCTGTCCACCGACCGCGACACACCCGAGGACCTGGTGCGCTGCGGGGAGGTGCTGTCCACGGTGTTACTGGAGTGCACGCTCGCCGGGTTCGCGACCTGTCCGTTGACCCACCTGACCGAGGTGCCGAGCAGCCGTGCCGTGGTCCGGGAGTTGACCGGCCACTCCGGCCTGCCCCAGGCGTTGATTCGCGTTGGTATCGCACCCGAATCGGAGTCGAACGCTCCGGCAACTGCACGCCGACCGCTCAGTGAGGTCCTGGAAATTCTCCGATCCGCCCGATAGCAGGATCGAGCTCGTCCATCGCCGCGCTCCGTCCGCTTCCGCTAGGCCAGTGTCGTCGCTGGTCACCGTCGCACGTGCACGTCTCGAATTCGAGGAGAAGTCGGACATCATGGATACGCTGAGGCTTGCCGCAACCGTTCGATCAGCAATAGGACTGCCGACCGGACACCGGTTGCGCACCAAATGGTTGACCTGGGGAGCCTCGGGGGAAGAGATCGCGCGGGTCATGCCCGGTGACGATCTACTGGTGGACGCCGATATCGTCTCGACTCGCGCTATCACGATCTGCGCGGGCGCCGACGCGATCTGGCCGTGGCTGGTTCAGCTGGGCCCCGGCCGCGGCGGCGCGTATACCTACGACTGGGTCGAGAACCTGCTCGGCGTCGATATGCACAGCGCCGACGAGATCTTACCGGAGTTCCAAAACCTAACGGTCGGAGAAAGTTTCCCGGTCGGCGAGACCGGTGCGCGTATGCGTGTCGCGATCCTCGAACATGAACGCTCATTGGTCTTCACTTCCGAAGACGCCTGCTGGATCTGGGAATTCAGCCTCTATCCAATGGGCGCGGCGACTCGGCTCGTGAGCCGCAATCGCATTGCGCTGACGGGCGCCTCCACGTTCACGCGCGTCGTCATCGTTCTCGTGATGGTGGCCAGTCTGGTGATGGAGCGCAAGATGCTGCGCGGTATCAAACAGCGCGCGGAGGCATGGACGGGAACACCGACCAGAGATGACAAAAGCCGCCCCGCCGCGGCCACAACTCCCGGATTCGCCGTGCTGCAACGCCCACGCCACGGCCCGCCCACCGTCGCAGGCCCCGAGAAACAGCGCTGATGTGCTCCCTCATCGAGTGCCGTACCTGCGGCATAGACCGGCTGTGGCACGCACATCGACGGTCGCGCCGCTACCCCGCCGGGCCGGTGGTGCACCGGCGACGACGACCAGGCCCAGGACCGAGCACCCCTGCGACGTCTCCGTGGACCAACGGCTCGCACCGCACCGCGTCGATCACCACGGCGAGGTCCATACCCGCCAGGTATGACGATGCTCGTTGGTTCACTGCCCGATAGGATCACTCGAACTCCGCAATGCCGAGTCCTCCGACCTAGGAGGCGACGGCCGGACCGATCCCGTCGTCTCCGCGGTATTCGTTGCCGACGCCGATGACCACGGCCCACGGCTCGGTCATCGGCGCACCATGTCGAGGTCCAG
>NZ_JBSGEZ010000183.1:0-3903 GCF_053603155.1 Nocardia sp. NPDC004260
TCCCACCCGTCCCGCAGTTCGGGCAGGCTCAGGCCTGCCCCGACCTCGAGGTCGATGATCGCCGGACCGAGGCGCGCGCTGTGGGAATCACGCCATTGGGCGATGTAGCCAACGACATAACCGTCGACGACGCTGACTCGGGGCTGCAGGACGGTCCCAGTCGCCCGCGTCCGGCGGATCCATTCGTCCTCCGAGAGGCTGACCGCGGCCGTGGCGCGCAGTGTGCGCCGCAGCATCCGATGGTCCGAGCCGTCACTGTCTTCCAGCCGCTCGATTCCCGCCAGCATCTGCTGCTCGAAACTCACACCAAGTCCAGGCAGCCCCGGCGTTACCGACCGATACAGGCACAGGGCGCAACCGATCAACGCGACATGGACCGATCAGTCGACAAACCGACGATCACCGTCGGCCGATGGGAGTGAATCCTTGCCGAATCGAGCATCCGCCCAGTCTGCCTAGTCACCAACACATCCGGTACGGGGGAAATCCCTACGAGAGCCACTGCGCTGGCAGCGCTGGCTGCTACGAAAGAACTTGCAGTGCAAGGAAGCATCTCGCGGCCGCCGCGCCAGCGCCGACTCGACACATGCCAGTTTCTCGGTCGCGCCTTCCCCCGCGCCAGCGGCAAAAGCGGCAACCAGATCCTGGCGTTGCCCTCCAGCCTTCTGCGGGCGTCGTGGTAGGCGCGGCGGAACCCTTGACGGGGGTGGTTGCGTGCCCAGTCACGTAACCCTGCCCGTAATGGGGCATCTCGATCCGTGGCCTGCTGCGCGCCCGCAGGACGGCGCTGGGTACTGCGATGCTGCCCGGTCACCCCGGCAGGCGAACCGTTCGAGTCCTGGCGCCGCGCCGACAGCGTCATCTCCTTCGGCGAGAGCGCAGAGATGGTCTCCAACCGCGCCGACGAGCAGGAGTTGAGGCGTGCAGTGCCTGCGGATCGTGCAGGCCAGGTCGGCAGGGGATGCGGATTCGACACCACCTTCCCCGGGCACGAGGGCGAGTTCATCGTCTGGGGGTCGGCCAGGGATCAGTGCGACGGGTTCGGTAACGCCGTAAGCCTGTCCGTGGGTATGTGTGTCAATGGCCATTCACCACTCCCCGCACCCTGACCAATCAGGCCCGCTCACACTTGCCACGATCACTCCCCCACCCGGCCTTCACGCCCCGACCGGAATCCCCGCACGATCAGGTACGCGAGCCGAAACGACCCCGGTTCCCTCACTGTCGGCTGATGGGGGAGCCGGGGTCGTTGCCTACCTGCGGGTGCCGCGCCCCCGGTGTTGTGAGGACCGGGCGCGACGGAATCCATTTGAGCACGAGCTATGTTGTGCGACAAAGCGTTTGATACACGTTCCATCGATTGCATGTGAAAAATACTGTCGGACAGTTTGTTTGGTGCGCTCGAAACGGGCAGAAGGTCATGGATCGTCTGTCCAGGGCTTTCGTCTTCGAACTTTCGTAGGGGCGTGCTGTCACACTGGCGTGATGGGGAGCGCAGAGAACCTGATGTCAGCGAAACAGGCTCTTCGGGTTGCTGAGGATTACGTCCGGGACACGATCGAAATCATGAACGTGGGGCGTAGCGATCCCCGCTTCGCTCAGGTCATCGACCAGCTACGCACAGGCATGACGAGCGGAGGCGCGGCCGGGGCCCGGCAGGTCCGCGTCCTTCTCGCCCAGATGGAGACGGCCGCAGGGCCTGATGCTGCCACCTTCATGGGGATCAGCGTTCAGACCGCTGAAGCAGCGAAGTTGTGGCGCCGGCACCGCGTCGTCTACCGAGTACACCCGGGGCTGGCCGAGAGCCTTATCGAGACGGACACCAAGACCGCAGTGCCGTGCGAAATCTTCCCCCGGCTCCCGCATCCGGACCCTTTCATCGCCTTCCCTACCCCGATCCCCGCGCCGATCGCGAGCGATGGCTACCTGAAAATCAGCGAGCCACCGATGATCGTGGGGATGCTCATCACCGCCGCCAACGAGCACGAGCAGATCTGTTCCACCGCCGACCCCCAGGCGCGGCGGCTGAACGTGGCTCTGGCCACCAGGATCCGCTACGAGGGACTGGCACCCAGCCACGAGGAGGCCACCGTGTTCGTGCCCCTCGACGGCAACCGGAGCATCGACGACCTGATCGAGCTCGCTGCGCGGTTGCCTACCTTCGGCACAGTCACCCACGCCGAGCAGCGCAGCATCTACAACCTGTCACTGAGCCTGCTGCTGTACTTGTGCAGTGACCGCCGCGACGCCCGCGAGGGCCGACCCGAGAACGATCGTCGGGGGAAGAAGAATCGTCGCCCCGACCAGAAACTGATCGACCTCGGCTTCGATGTCGGGCCTGCCCTCCAGGCCGCGCGGCGAATAGACCTCACGAGCGAAACCGGCACCGGGAGCAGCAGCAGCAGCAGCGGCAGCGTCCGGCCTCACCTTCGCCGCGCGCACTGGCACACCTACTGGACCGGGCCACGTACCGCGCCGACTCCCGAAGTGCGCTGGCTACACCCGACCTTGGTCAACAAAGAGAACTTCCAGGGCCGTGCGACCCTGATCGACGTCGCGGAATGACCTGCCGCTGGAGGGCAGGATTCGCGCGGAGAGCCGGTCGATAGATGTCAGTCACAGTGCGATGTCAGCGAGTGTCCTTATGGTTGGGCGCATGACCGACATCGCGCCCCTGGCGGCCTCCACTCGGGCGGTGTTCGGCGACCCGGGCGTGCACGCGGTCGTCCGGTCCGGGCGCACCGTGCACGCGGTCAGCCTCGGCCAGTGGGTCGGTGACGAGGAGGTCCCGGAGTTGTTGTGCCACACCGGCGTAGCCGGATGGTCCCCCACGGCGCTGGCACCGACCCGGGCGGAAGTCACCTGCGCCCGATGCCTGCGCAAACTCGGCGGATCCACCTTTCCAGCACACCAGCTTCCGCTATTCGACGACGAACGACCAGGCGGATAGCCCCTGCGCTCGAGCCTCGTCGGTCGGGGTGTCTGTTCAGGGACCAATCCGCGACTGCCCGCCCTCGGTGGGTGAGGTGTCGGGGCGGGCTGCCCATCGCCGCGTGGAGAACGTGGATCACGTCGGGAGACGCCCGGAGGGAGACACCCAGGGACCCCACCCGCAAAGGAGCGAGTGAACGGGACCCGGTGTCTACGCCCCTCCGAGCGCTGTCACGATGACCGCAGGGAATGGATTGCCTCGTGACAGCCGCCGACACTACGGCCGCGCCCGCCTGGATATCCGCTACCACGGTTCACGCGTGTCACGGGACCCTGCGTACACGACACCGCAGGGCCCGGCCCGTGGAGAACGACCGAGCCCGCGGCGTTTCGACCAGTGCCCGAACTCGACGCTTCAGACCCCGGCCTCACCCGAGACACTGCCACCCCATCCTGATATGTCAAGTAGCTATTACTGGTCGCGACGCCGGGGACGGAGTTGACTGTTACCCTCGGTGACCAGCGGTAGGGGACGCCGTAGCATCCGCCGAAAATCGGGCGGATATGCCGTAGTCGGCTGTTAGGGGTGGGTTTCGGGGTGCCGAACTGCGGATGTGGGCCAGTGGTGCTTTGCTGGCTGGTGATGAGGTCGGTCGGTGTGGTTGGAGGGTGTGGTTCGTGGGCGACGCGGGTGTTCGCGGACGAGGAGCTGGAACGTCTGCGGGGAGTCCTCGGAGAGCGGTGGTGAAGGGTTGTTCCGGTTCTTCACGCTCACCGCAGCTGATGCGGCTGCAGTCAGGGCCGCCGCTTCGTGAGGCGTGCCGGGATCAAATCCGTTGTCCTAGCTGGTTGAATAACTGGCCCGCCTGGAGTCCTGCACTGGCGGAATGAGGTAAATGTACCCCGAGCTTCGCAATCTCACAGAGCGCTTGGCTCGCGACTTGAGAGTATGGGCCGAACACAGGAAGCGTG
>NZ_JBSGEZ010000184.1:0-3887 GCF_053603155.1 Nocardia sp. NPDC004260
CTGGCGCAATCAGCACGCCGAACCCATCCGCGACTTCGCCGTCGGATCCAAGATCCGCCACCCCGATTACCTACCGAAGGTTGCCTGACGGGGCACTAGATTATCCGTTGTGAGCATTGTTTCTTCAAACGTTTCCTCCGACATCAATTCCTCGCTTCGAGCTCCGCGCCCAAGGCGGTGGGACCGCGCCGGTCGATGAGGGGGCGGTGTTCACCGCGGTGGTGTTCGTGCTGACCAGCGGGTGTGCGCGGCGGACGCGGTCCTAATTGCCGGCGCTGCGCGTTGGGCCGCCGGCTGGGCCGGGAAGCTGCACACGCTCGTCGCAGTCTCTGCAGCTCCGGCAGATCGTTCGTGCCGTAGACCCCGAAGTTCTCACCCCGCAAGTACGCGGCATGCTGAGCGTCGGCGCGCGCCGCGACTTCAGCAGCAGTGGCGGCCCGCTCCGCGCCACCTGCTACCGCAGCAACCCGGCGCAGGCCGCCATGACAACTGCCCCGGCGATCGAGGCGGGGAAGTTCTCGGTGGCGTTGTTGACGAGGCCCCCGATCAGCAGGCACAGACCGACCCCGATCCCGATGCCCGCCGACAGCTTCGGGTACGTGCGGACCAATTTGATCAGTTCCCGCACCCACTGCGGTCGGGCGTCCGGGTTCGCCCACCAATACAGCACGAACAACGGCCACCCGAACAGGAACAGCAGTACCTGCCCGACGGTCGGCTCGGTACGGCTGGCCTGCGGAATGCCGCGCACCGGGGCCGCTATTCGCTGCGGGGCCTACCATTTCGCTGTCGACGGGACTTTCTGGACTGCACCATCGAATGCTATTCCCGACCGATGTCGGACGCGTCGCGTTTCGACGGCCCAAGGTTGTGCCGAACCTGTTCACAACAGGCGGAGAAAGGGCGCCGCGTCACTTCATCGCCTCACCGATTCGGATGGCCCGGACACGCGCGTCCGAGATGATGAACGCCGAAGCAGCGATTCGGGAACGGTGGAAGCTACCTGCACACCGGTGGGGCGCTCGTAGATGACGGTCGAGTCCGTCGCGATCAGCCAACGCCCACCCGCGATCGGCGTAGCAGAGGTCTCCACGTAGATTTCGGCTGCTGCGCGCAGGCACAACTTGCTCCCGCGCCCGCCCTCGCGGCTCAGCCCGAGTGAACCGCTCTCCGATCCTCGCCATCAACGAATCCAGCTCGGCCACAGCACGATCCAACACCACACGACAGGTCTACCAATCACACGAGTGCAGTTGCAGCATTAGTGCTGCGTTCCTCAATGATCATGTATCTTGTTGCTGGTCTTGGTGGTTCGGGTGTGGTCGAGGTGGGTTCTGCCGAAGGTTTTGGTTGCGCGTCCGGCGCGAGATGTGCTGGAGGAGCGCAAGATTCGCAAGCTCGCCGCGGCTCGTCATGCGCCTGGGGATTGGATCCGGCGGGCGCGGATGATCACGGCGAGTTGGGACGGAAAGTCTACTGCGCAGATCGCGGGCGAGCTGGGCTGTCATCCACAGACGGTGCGAGAACGGTTGCACCGGTTCAACACTCATGGCTTGGACGGGCTGGGCGATCGACGAGGGGCGGGACGCAAGCCCCGGCTGACCGAAACAGAGCGCAGTCGCGTCGTAGCCTTGGTCGCCACGACACCGCCGGGGCGTTTGACCCGACGCTGTGACGGTGCTCTGGAGGCCGATCAGGACGGGGCACCGTCGTGCTGGACCTTGGATTCGCTCACCGCGGCACTACGCGACGAGGGGATAGTCGTCGGCCGAAGTCAGGTGGAGGAATTGTCAAAACCTGTGGTTTGGTCTGTTTCAGGCGACCTCCGTTCGGGTGGTGTCGGTCGGGCCGGTTGACGGGTCCGGGGTGATTTCGCGGGGGCGTTCGAGGAGCTTGCCCTTGTGGAACAGGGCTCCGGCGCGGACGAGGGCGACGAGTTCGGGCGCGTTGACCTTGCGCCAGCGGGCCTGGGCGGCCTCGATCAGTTTGTAGGCCATGGCGATTCCCGCCGCCCGTGAGCCCGGCCCTTTGGTGACTTTCGTGCGTAGTCGCACGGTGGCGAAGGTGGATTCGATCGGGTTGGTGGTGCGCAGGTGGATCCAGTGCTCGGCCGGGTATTTGTAGAACTCGAGCAGGACGTCGAGGTCGTCGGTGATTTTGGCGACCGCTTTGGGATACTTCTTGTCGTAGTCGATCTCGAAGGCTTTGATCGCGAGTTGTGCCTTGTCGATGTCTTCGGCG
This sequence comes from Nocardia sp. NPDC004260, assembly GCF_053603155.1. NCBI lineage: Bacteria > Bacillati > Actinomycetota > Actinomycetes > Mycobacteriales > Nocardiaceae > Nocardia > Nocardia sp. NPDC004260. The sequence goes on from NZ_JBSGEZ010000184.1 coordinate 2,242, forward strand.
TTGTAGATGTCCTTCATCGCCGCGAGCGCGCCTGGTTGTGCCGATTTCGGTAGTGCGGCGAGAACATTCGCTGACTTGTGGAACCAGCATCGCTGTTCCCGGGTTTGCGGGAACACATCGCGCAACGCTTTCCAGAACCCGAGCGCGCCGTCCCCGACGGCCAGCACCGGCGCGGTCATGCCACGGCGGCGGCAGTCCCGCAGCAGATCGGCCCATGATTCGGTGGACTCGCGGTAGCCGTCGCTGATGGCGACGAGCTCCTTGCGGCCGTCGGCACGCACCCCGATCATCACCAGCAGGCATAGTTTCTCCTGCTCGAGACGCACTTTGGTGTGGATACCGTCGACCCACAAATACACGTAATCGGTGCCGGACAGATCCCGGGAGGCGAACGCGCGGGCCTCGTCCTGCCACCCGGCGGTCAAGCGGGTGATCGACGCCGCCGACAACCCGGCACCGGAACCGAGGAACTGCTCGAGCGCAGGACCGAAATCACCGGTGGACAGCCCATGCAGATACAGCAGCGGCAGCACCTCGGTGACCTGCGGCGACTTGCGCGCCCAAGCAGGCAGAATCGCCGAGGAAAACCGTTGCCGCTCAACGGATTCCGGATCGACCCGCTTGTCGTTCACCCGAGGCGCCCGCACCGCCACCGCGCCTGCCGCGGTGAGGACTTCCCGCTCGGCGTGGTAGCCGTTACGCACCACCAGGCGATGACCGTTCTCATCGAGCTGGTCAGCGAACTGGGCGATATAGGCCGCGACCTCGGCCTTCAACGCAGCGGCGAGCATCTGCCGGGCACCATCGCGGACGATTTCATCGAGCAACGACCGGGACGAGGCGCCCTCATCGTCGGAGGCGGATGTGTTCTGAACTACCGTGAGCACGGACGTATCTTCCCGACCGGCGTTGGCGCGCCGGCGTGATCAAGACATTGGACTGATAGATCATCCGGGAAGGTGCGTCCTTCCCGTCATCCACAGGTCTTGATCATTTCTCCGTCAGGTGCGCAGAATTCTTGTGGCAGAGGGGGTTCGATGGCGTAGGCCGCGGTCGTGGACGACAAGCAAGGACCCGTACTTCGTCCCAAAAGGACCCCCATCGTCGGTCTCTACACGCAGCCACCAGAAGGCGACACGGTAGTCTGCGCCGACGAGTTGGGCCCGGTCTCGCCCCGCACCTTCGCACCCCCGCCCGGGTGGTCGGTCGACGGGCACCGGATCAAGGCACCCCTGGAATACTCGCGAGGCCCCGACAGGGTCTGGGTATACGGATCGATCCGCGTCCGCGACGGACACGCCGTCACGCTCACCGCCTCCTCCCGCAACAGCGTCAACTATCAGCGTTTCCTGGAACTGATCGAACAGGCCAACCCGGTCGGCGATATCTACGTGATCACCGACAACCTGTCCAGCCACAACAGCAAATCCACTCGCGAATGGCTCGAAACCCACGACCGCATCAAACACGCGTTCATCCCAGTCGGAGCGTGCTGGCTCAACCTGCAAGAGCCTTGGTGGCGGATCTTCCGCCGCGAAGCCCTCGCCGGCCTGCGATTCCCCTCGTACCGTGGAGGCCTGACCATAGAGGAAGGCCATGGCGGAGAAGAGACGGAAGTTCGATCAGGAGTTCAGAGCGGGTGCGGT
>NZ_JBSGEZ010000185.1:0-3849 GCF_053603155.1 Nocardia sp. NPDC004260
TCGCGCCGGGCGCAGCGGTATCCCGGAAACAACCAGCGCCCCACGCTGGGGCATGCTGTCGTTCTCGTGTTCGAACCCGGAACCTCCGCAGGTCAGGCCGTGGCAGCGTCGGTCCGCAGGTAGGCGTAGACGGTTTCGCGGCTGATGCCGAACTCTCTGGCCAGCGCGGCTTTCGACTCTCCGGCTGTCGCGCGGGCGCGCAACAAGTCGGCTGGTTCGGTGGTGAGGGCGGGTTTGCGGCCGGTGTAGGCGCCGCGGGCCTTGGCCGCGGCGATGCCCTCGCGCTGGCGTTCGAGGATGAGGGCGCGTTCGAACTCGGCGAAGGCGCCCATCATGCTCAGCAGCAGGTTCGCCATCGGTGAATCCTCGCCGGTGAAGGTCAGTGACTCCTTCACGAACTCCACCCGAACGCCCTTGCCGGTCAGGGTGCGCACCAACCGCCGCAGGTCGTCGAGGTTGCGGGCGAGGCGGTCCATGGAGTGCACGATCACCGTGTCGCCGTCGCGCACGAACCCGATCAGCTCCTCCAGCTGCGGGCGGGCGGTGTCCTTCCCGGAGGCCTTGTCGACGAAGGTGCGCTCGACGGCGATCCCGGCGAGCTGGCGGACGGTGTTCTGGTCGACCGTACTCTGTGACTCGCGGCGGGAAGTGGCGGTGTTTTCGCGGTGGCGGGTGGCGCGGGTTTCGGGCTGTTCAGGTGGTGGTGCCGATGACGAGGGTGCTGCGGGCGGTTTCGACGACGTCGGCGGTGATGGTGTGGAGTTCGTTGATTCGCATGATGCGCTGGATCTGGGCGAACAACCGTTGCAGGAGGCGGAAGTTGCCGCCGGTGATGCGGGCGACCGCGGCGACGGCTTGGGCGTCGGTGAAGTCGTCGGCGTCCAGGTCGAGGCCGAGTTTGTGCCAGTGCCGCGACAGCACGAAGGTGAGTTCCTCGCCGGTCAGGGGCCGGTAGTGGTGGGCGAAGCCGACGCGGCTGTAGAGCTGGGGGTAGCGGGCGAAGGTTTTCTCGATGCCGGGCATCCCGATGAACAGCAGGCCGTGGTCGCCGCGGTCGTATTGGTCGCGCAGGTGCTCGATGGCGGTGCCGGGCAGTCGTTCGGCCTCGTCGATGATCACCAGTTCGACGTAATCGATCGACTCGTGCACGCGGCGGTCGGGGCGGACGTGGTCGCCGATACAGAAGTTGACCCGCATGGTCAGACGTTGGAGGTCATCGCGTAGCTGGCGCAGGGGCGCGGCCACGGTGGGCGTGTAGAACACGGTGCGCGAGCGGGCAAGCGCGGCGTAGACATCGTGGTCGGAGTCCTCGCGCCGGCCCCAGGTGGTCAGCAGGTGCGCGGCCTTGTCCCAGCGTGAGTAGCGGGAGGCGGACAGTGTTTTACCGATTCCTGCTGCGCCGTAGCAGATTCCGATGGTCCGGTCGCGTTTGACGGTATCGGCGAACTCGACGAACCGGCGGTGTTCCTTGGTCGCGATGAACGGCCAGTTCCGTGGCGGCGACACTGTCATTCCTCCTGGTAGGCGCGCAACCGCGGCCCTGGCGGTGCCGGTTCCGGTTCCGGCTGCGCGGGCGGCGGATCGCGGACGGGGAGGTAGTCGGTGACGACGGTGATGCGTTCGTTGATCTGTGCACGTAGCCGGCGCCGGTAGGCGCGGCGGGCGGCATGGATGTCTTTGAGGCCGATGGTGTCACCGCTGTGGTCGGGACTGACGGCTGTGCACAGGAACCGGTTGTTGTGGAAGATCCGGATCTCGGTGATGTCGCGGGGGTCGTAGCGGATGGTGACGGGTTCGCGGACGTAGGCGGCGAGGGTGGGGTGCAGGTAGCGCAGGCCCTGGAAGTGGATGCCGTCGCGGTGCACGACGCGCGCTGTGGCGACGGTGACCAGCAGCAGGTCGAGTTGTTCGAGGCTTTCGGGCATGCGTGGCAGCCATCCATCGGCGATCCACGCTTGCTGTGGTGAGACACCGATCTCGGAGTGGGTGCGCTGGTGGTAGACGTTGGTGATGAACCGGCCGATCGCCTCGTCGAGCTGCCGCAACGACAGTGCCGGCGGGGTGACCGGTTTGCCGTGGACCAGGTGACCGGGCAGCTCGGGGAGCAGTTCGGTGTTGATGCCGCCGAAAAACCGCTCCACCTGCCCCGGCCTTGGGGGCGGGCGACGGTCGAGTGCACGATCGCGAACTTCAGATCGACCGCGACCTGGGCGAGGTGGTCGCTGGTGAAGTCGCTGCCGTGGTCGGCGTAGAGGATCTCGGGCAGCCCGCACATCGGCCAGCCCGGATCGGATTTGGTCCAGATCGCTTGGCGCAACGCCAGCGACGTGTTCAGTGCCGAGGGCGCGCCGAGGTTGACGGTGTAGCCGGGCACCGCACGGGAATGGTCGTCGAGCACCACGGTCAGCCACGGCCGCCTGGCGCGGCCGGCGTCGAGAACGAGGATGTCGAGCTGGGTGTGGTCGGCCTGCCACATCCGGTTCGGGTGCTCGGCGCGACGGCGATACACCAGCTCGTAGGTGTCGCGGAAGACTGCGGCGCCGTCCTGGGCGAGGGTGACCATAGCCGGGTCGAGCCCGGTGACGATCGAACGGACGGTGGTGTAGGACACCGGAGCCCACCCTTGCTGCGCGGCAGCGCGCTCAGCGCGGCGGGTGATCGTCGCCAGCGACTGACGCGGCCGGCGCAGCGCCATGCCCTCGATCAGCCGCACCAGCCCGGGGTCGGTGCGCCGGCCGGTCGAGCGGCGCTTGGCCGGGGCGAGGCCGGACAGGCCGGTGGCCCGGTAGCGGTGCAGCCATCGTTGCGCGGTCCGCAGCGGCGTACCCGCCGCCGCCGCGGCGCGGGTCAGTGGCACGCCGTCTTCCAGATGAGGGCGCAGCACCTCGAACCGGCTCATCGCTTCTCGCCGGTCGGTTTCGGTCAATCCGGTCAGTCCGCTGCCGATCATTACCCCTCACCCGCTTTCCATGCTCGCGGGTTCACGTGCGCTGGTTACATTTTCACGCGCTCGGGCGTCAGATGTCGGTAGATCGTGGGACGGGTGACACCGAATTCCGCGGCGATCTGGGCGACGGTGTAGCGGCGCTTGCCGCGGTCGTCGACCTCGTCGTACATCTGCCGTGCGAGCTGTACCTGACGCGGCCCGAGTTTGGGTTTCTGACCGCCGGTGCGCCCACGGGCGCGGGCAGCGGCGAGGCCGTCGCGGGTGCGCTCGGACATCAAGGCGTGCTCGAACTCGGCGATGGCGCCCAGGATTTGGAAGAACATTCGGCCGACCGCGGTGGAAGTGTCGATTCCCTGGTCCAGAACCACCAGGTCCACTCCACGTTCCTGGAGTGTCTTCGACAGCTCGATCAGGTGCTCGAGGGAGCGGCCGAGCCGGTCGAGCTTGGTAACCACCAGTTGGTCTTTCGGCCGGTTGGCGACCAGCAGCGCCTTACCCAACTCCGGGCGGGAGGCGAGCTTGCCGGAAGCCTTGTCGATGAAGATCTGCTCACACCCGGCAGCGGTGAGCGCGTCATGCTGCGCTTCAGGATGCTGATCGCGGGTGGAGACCCGTCCGTAGCCGATTCTCATGCCCCGGAACGTATCGGTAACCCCCGACAGGTTGACACTGCCGCGTACACGGCAACCTTTACAGATCCGGCCTGCGGAAACCGACTGCCGCCGAGAGTGTCTCGCGAACGATCGTTACCGACACACCTACCAGGGGCCGAGCAGCCGGTGATGACATCGGGATGTGGAGTCCCCGGCAGCTGCACCAACCTGATTGATCGTGCTCACCGTTCGACTATCAACGCGGTGCGATTCAGAACCACCCAGACATACATGTCGTTGATGCGGTAC
>NZ_JBSGEZ010000186.1:0-3836 GCF_053603155.1 Nocardia sp. NPDC004260
GTCTCGATCGGCAGCAACGACCTCACTCAGCTCATGCTCGGCGTCGACCGCGACTCCGCCACCTGCGCCGAGCTGTTCGACGAATCCGACCCCGCTGTACTCGACGCGATCGGCAGGATCGTCGAGACGGCTCGACGGCTGAAGATCACGGCCTCGCTATGCGGGCAGGCCCCCTCCACACGCCCCGAATTCGCCGAACACCTGGTGCGGATGGGCATCACCTCCATCTCGGTGACACCGGACGCGGTGCCCGCAGCCCGTCGAGCAATCGCCGCCGCCGAACGGCGCGTACTACTCGAGCAAGCGCTCGCAACCCGAAATGACGCTCTCCGAACATAGCCGGGCCGCTGCCGGCCTCACACGCGATAGTCGGCGCGGCGTGTGAACCGGACAGCGAACCACTGATCGCTCGTCCACCTCCGTCCACCCCGGAATAGGGCACGCGCCCGCCCCAACCGCCGACACGCGCGTCCCGAGTCACCGATCGAGCTTTCGATGACGCAGCACGCTCAGATCGGCCGGGACAACCGCGCGGTACGGCAATCGCCCGAACCCGACAACGATATGGCCGGCCGACCACCCGCGTCACCGCTGACGTACGACGATGATCGGGCACTCCACCGAATGCAGCAAGGCCGCGCTGGTGGAACCGAGCAGCATGCCGGTGAACCCCCGCGGCCGTGGCTGCCCACCACGAGCAGCTGAGCCTCGTCCGATTGCTCGAGCAAAGACCGAACCGGCTTGTCGCGCACCAGAACACGTCGCACCGCGACATCAGGGTAGCGTTCGCCGAACCCCGCGAGATTCTCCGCGAGCAACGCGTCCTCTCGCTCTCGCGCAGTGTCCCATCCGGGCACGAGGTCGATCCCACTCGAATCGCTCCACGCGTGCAGCGCGATCAGGCCGACTTTGCGTCGCGACGCCTCTTCGAAGGCGATTTCCAGGGCGGGCACGCTGTTGGTGGTGCCGTCCACCCCCGCCAGAACGGGTTTCCCCGAGGAGAAAGGATCGGTCGCCGACGTCGAGCGCACGACCGCGACCGGACAGTGCGCGTGCCGGGTCATCGCCGTGCTCACCGATCCGAGCAACTCGCGCCGGAACGCGCCGAGACCGCGGCTGCCGACGACCAGTGTTCGCGCCAGCTGGGACCGGTCGATCAAGTCGGGGATGATCGGTGCGACGGTCAACTCGGTGCTGATCATCAGCGCCTCGCCCGCTGCTGTCGTCCTGGCCACGCGAGCGGCTTCCGCGAGTACTCGTTCGCCGTCTGTGCGCAACCACTCCACATCGGCCTCGGTGAGGGCGGCGCCCGGACCGTACCCAGGCCGCACAGGGACGGAGATGACGATGTGCAGCCGGGCACGATGCAGCGCGGCGTCGGCTGCGGCCCACGCCGCCGCGTGATACGAGATGGCCGAACCATCGACGCCGACCACGATCGGCCGATCCGTCGGTTCGGCGGTTCCGGTGGAGTGCTCCGTCATCGCGTCCTCCTTGTTCCAAGGTCGGTCACCCCGTACCGATCCCGCATCACGTCCCTCGACCTCGACCATGCAGAATCAGGGCTCCGACGAACCCAGCGGCTGCACCACCTCGGCGAGCGGACGGCGTGGGGTGGGCGGAACCGGCTCGGCGCTCGTGACCGCATAACCGGTCCGGATGATGATCTGCGGAAACCCGGTGTCGTCCAGAACATCGGCGCGAATGCGTCTCCTGGTGTCGGCCAACTCCATCGGCTCGGTCAGCGGACACGTCGCCAGCCCGAGAGTCGTCGCGGTCAACAGCACCGCACTCGCGGCCTCCCCGGCGCGCAGTTGGGACAATCGGTCGTCACTACTGGTGCTCAACAGCAGCATCCGGTCGGCCGCATCGATATCACGCACCACAGCCTCGGGCAATCCCGGGTTCGAGAAGGGACGCACCGTGGGATCGGCCTCGGTCAACACCGCGTTGCGCGCGGGCACCCCTTGCGGCGCCGCGTGCCTGCCGCTCCACTGAGCCAGTTCGGCACCATAGGAGACGTCACGGGCGTGTTGCCAGGCCGCCTGCTCGAACGCGCGTAGCAACTGGGTCCGCGCCGGTTCGGCGTCGACATCGTGCACGAGTACACCGGAGGACAGTCCGGCGTCGATCATGGCCGCGATATGCGTCGCCGGTACTTCCCATGAGCTGAAGCGGCGGCGATCCGTGCCGCGCCTGCTGATGGCGCGCGCCAACGCGATGTCCTCGGGGCTGCAGGCGATGGGACGGAACTCGATCGACGCGAGGTGCTCGGGCGCGGCCGGATTCGGTAGCCGATGGATCAGCGTCTCCCACCCCTCCGCACGTGCGGCTACTCGGAAATGATGCAAAGCCGCGCCACAACTGAGCAGCAGATCGCGTCCGTCGGGATCGGTGTGCGGCAGTCTCCGGCTCTCGTCGGCGTACAGGTGCGTCGTCTGATGTCCGAGCCGCCACAGCCATGGCTGGGTGTTGTGCACCGATGGCGCCCGAGACGCCAGCGCCAACGCGGATCGAAGTGTCTCGGGGTCGGGGTGTGTGCTCGGCATCGCTCGCCCTCTCATCGGGAGTCGTCCGGTAGGCCCAGAACCTGACCGGCGGTGGCGCCACCGTCGAGCACGAATTCCGAGCCGGTCGAGTAGGTGGCCTCGGTGACCAGGAATCGCACCATCGCGGCCACCTCCTCCGGCTGACCGAAGCGGGCCAGCGGCTGGTTCGCGGCGACGGATTCGTCCAGCGCCGCCGTCATCGGCGTGTGAACAGGGCCAGGGTGTATCGAGCACACGCGAACGTTCGCGCGCCCCAGTTCCAGCGCGGCGGCCTTGGTCAAGCCGCGCAAACCCCATTTGCTCGCGACATAGGCGCCGATACCCGCGTAGCCGATGAGCCCGGCGGTGGAGGAGATGTTGACGATGACGCCACCGCCCGCGGCCCGCAGGCGCGGCGCCGCCAGATGCATACCCAGCCAGGCGCCGTAGAGGTTGACGTCGACCACATGCCGAAACATCGCTGGAGATTCGGACTCGACGTCGCCGAAGTCGACGATTCCTGCGTTGCTGACCAACACCGCCAGCGGACCGAACTCCGCCTCGGCATCGTCGAGGACAGCGCGCCAGCCCGCCTCGTCGGTCACATCCAGCCTGCGGAAGATCACGCCCGAGCCCAGTGCCGCCGCCAGGGCAGTGCCCTCGCCTTCGAGCAGATCGCCGATGACGACTGAAATCTGCTCCTTCACCAAAGCGGCTACCACGGCTGCGCCGATACCGCGCGCGCCGCCAGTGACGAGGGCGCTTCTCCCGGTGAATTCACCCATGACGATCAATCACCTTTCGCCGGTGTCGTCCGCTTTGCCGACTGTGATTCAGCATCGCGCGAACCAGCGAAGCAGGTGACGGCCGAAGGTCACCGAATGCCGGGTCCTCTGGCCATGATCGGCTCGGCTGTGCCCATCGGTCGTTCGGCGAAGTTATCGACATTGCCTCCGGCCCGCGCCACCGCGTTCCCGCTTGGAGCGTGCAGCCTGGACGGTGTCCTTCGACGAAACCACCCTCGCCTGCGACCACCGCGTCAGCCTCCGCCATCACCCGAAAACATCGGACGTCTTCCACGCGCGAGTAGGTAGAATTCTGGTGCAGTCAGGCGCGAACAGATTTGGACTCGGGAGCAGCGGGCAAATCGGTACCCGGAAGCAGTCGAGGTGACCGAATGACCGATGGCACGTCTATGAACGGCACTTATTCGGTGCGCGATACGCTTTCGCAACTGCGGCTGCGCGAACTGCTCGGCGAGGTCAAGGATCGCATCGAGCAGATCATCGATGCCCGTGACCGCATGGA
>NZ_JBSGEZ010000187.1:0-3771 GCF_053603155.1 Nocardia sp. NPDC004260
TACTTCCTCGGAGCAACCACTACACAATTTTCCTTCCTCCAGGCTCACAAGATCAAACCTGGTTCGGAAGTCTCCGAGAAAACGGGGGAAGCACAAGTGCGGCGGCGAGTTCGGTCATGTGCCGTACCGACCGGAATGGCCGTGACAGGCGGGTGATGACCAGTTCGTCACCGCGTCGTAGGTGTTCGAAGCATTTGTCCCATTCCGGGCGGCGGGCGAGTTTGCCGGAGGCCTTGTCCACCCAGATCCGTTCGCACCCGGCGGCGGTGAGGGCGTCGATCTGGGAGTCGTCTTTCTGTCCGCGGGTGGAGACTCGCGCGTATCCGAACCGTGCCATGCCCGCAACTGTCCCATAAGGGGCTGACATGCCAGGTTTTCGTCCCGTAGATTCCGCACACGAGTTATGACCCACCGGGGAGGTTCGCCGACCTGCGGATTCGTGGGTTGTGACTCGCAGCGATAAACGGCGGTATCTTCGCACTGTCGGGTGGCGTATTCGACCCCGGGGCGGTTTCCAGGGCGATCCCCGGGATGTTGTGTCGGGGTATGAGGATGCATTCGTTCGTTCGGGATCTCGACGAGGTCTGGGGTATCCGGTAGCGACGGTGGATCTATCAGTGGGTTACGCGCCTCGGGTGCCGACTCGAGACTTGCTCGGTTCAGTTCGTCGGTACCTGCTGGTCTTCGGGGTTTTGGTCGGCTGCGACCGCGGCGGCCGGGTGGTCGCCGGCTCGGTGGTACCGGCGTGCCATGAGAACAGCTCCGTAGGCGAGGCCTGCGACAAGGGAACCGACCAGGCTCAGTGACACCGTGTGATAGAAGCCTGGGGGCAGGAAATGCTTCCCCCAAAAGCTGACCACGAAGCCTGCCAGGAAGCATGAGAGCGCCGGGATGCGCCATCGGTCGGCGAACCCGCCCGCGGGGCGGAAGTAGCTGTCGATGTCGCGCTTGTCGGTCAGGCCCCATAACCAGTCGACGATCATCACGAATGTGAACGGGCCGAGTAGTTCGCCGACACCGGTGACGAAGGCCTCGGCGTGGGCGAGGATGCCCGCCTGGGCGAGTAGGACGCCGAGAACGACTGTGGCGACGGGCTGCTCCCATGTGCGCGGTGTGCGTACGGTGTTGAGGGACACCAGCAGATCGACGGTCGCGGGATAGAGATTCATCGCGTTGATGTGCAATATGGCAAGCGCGACACCGACCGCCGCCACTGCACCCCAACCGGGAAGCTGTGCGCCGAGGACGGCGATATTCCATTCGCCGGTCGCTTCCTTCGAGTAAGCGCCCATGACGCCCATGACCAGGTTGGGAAGCGTGATCCCGAGACTCGGTGCCAGGAAATACCAGCTCCGCCTGACGGTCCGGTCGGCTGGTAGGCAGAAGCGGGAGACGGTTGATGTCTTGTACGTCCAGGACAGAATGGAGAACCCCGCCACTACCGAGATCGCCGGGCCCCACTGCATCGGGGCGGTCTGGGGCGGAACGTGCAGGTGATAGTGCGTGGCCAGATAGATGGTCAGCGCGGCGTAGCAGGCGATGAACAGTACTGCTGTGTAGCGGTAGAAGTACTCGAGCCACTTGAACCCGAACAACACCAGCACGATATTGGTCCCGCCGATGATCCAGTACCACGGTGTCGCGCTGGTATGGCTCAATGCCGCGAGAATGTGGGCACCGCCGGCGGCATTGAGTCCGAAGAAGGCCATGTTGACGAAGGAGAACAGCGCAGACAACAGAAACGTCGCCGACCATCCGTAGGTACGACGGGCGACCACCAGAGCCGTCAGTGGGAGGCGCACCGCTGGTCTGTCTGCAGATCTGGTCCGCCGGATCGGATTCGGTGCCCGCCGAACTCACTGCGACGCTGCTCGACGCGTCCGCCGGGCAATCCGATCAGGTGAACGTCATCACCCAGCGCACGGTACCTGCCGCGCCGGAACCCACGGTGTGTGAAGAACTCGGCATCCCCGCGGGCAGCATCACCTTCTGCATCGAAGCACACCTCGACCTCGGCGGCCGAGCGCAGATCTGGCAGCGCGCGTTCATCCGCCCCGACCGCTACCCCTGCATCCTGCGGTTCACCCCCACATGAGCCGCCCACACGACCGGCGCGTTCGACCCTATGGCCGGACGGTAGACCCCAGCGAGAGGGGTAGATGATGCGGGAGATCCCTACCGCGATCGGTTACTTACGACGCGACATCCGCGGCGCGTCTCAGCAATGGGACCAGGCAAACATCCGTCGGCTCGCACACCGTCTGGGCTATGAACTCATCAAGACCGTCACCTTCACCGACACCCCCGACATCGTGGTGCACCGGCTGATCGACATCGTGCGCGACCTGGACATCGACGCCGTCATCTGCCACGCCCCCGCCCACCTCGGTGGCGATATCCCCGTGGAGTTGATGCAGGTCGCCGACGTGATCACCCTGAACCCGCACAACACCTACTCACGCTGGTCCGATGGCCTCATCGACACCGACATCGACAGGCCACTCGGCGCGACCGTCGAGACACGCCCTCCCCCTCGCATCGAGCTGTATCCAACAACCCGCCGACCTACCAACCAACCAACGTCGTGATCAGGCCCCGCCGGCGCCTGAGGTGATCAACAAAGAAAGGCCCACCTGTACCCCGGGTCACCGATCCCACCACCGAAACCACTCTCAGCCCACACCGCCACACCGGTCGGCATCGGGTTTCGGCCTCAGCAATACTCGCCGCAGCAAAGCTCACTGGACCTGTGGGAGTTGGCCCAGGACATGGAAGCAGCCGCGGTCGAGGCCGGTGACCACGCCTTCGCCGGCGCCGGACGGGCGTTCGCAGCACAGCGGGCGATTCAAGCAGGCGAGCTGCGCGAAGCCAGCCACCGTGCACAGACCCCCTCCACAGCGGCCTGACCCGCATCCAGAAACCCTCAACCTTGCTCGGCTGGCGAGATCACCCCACCCTCTCGGATATGACCATGGCGACCCGGCCGGTCGTGGAACAGGCAATCCTCGCAACGGCACCCGGTCGAAACGGTGGTCACAGACGTCGAGCCGATGGACATCGAGGTCCGCTGGGCACTTGACATATCGGAAGTAGTGGCAGCGTCCGCGGATGAGGCCAGAGTTCGAAGCGGCGAATTCGGACACTGGTCGAAACGCCGCAGGCCCAGCCTCGTGACGCCAGGGGCTGGGCCTGCGGTGCCGTGTACAACAGCCGCGGATCGCGCGGATTGGATTGCGCACCTGCGAGACAACTCTGTGCTGAAAACCGGAAAGTCCGCAGGTAGGGTCGGCCGCCGCCGGAATAGTGGTTGACGGGCACGACCTACGACGGACGGGTGATCAGGTTCCGGCCCCGGCGGGTGTGGAGCAAGCCTGTGACTTGCGGCGGAAAGTGGCGGTGTTTTCGCGCCGTCGAGTGGTGCATCGGGGCCGTGGTCAGGTGGTGCCGATGACGAGGGTGCTGCTGTTCCCGACACCGCAGGGCCCGGCCGCCCGTGGAGAACGACCGAGCCCGCGGCGTTTCGACCAGTGCCCGAGCGGGCGGCCCAGACCCGGCCTCACCCAGGAGCCTGCCACTGCACGGGGGATGTCAAGAGCGCTGCGCAGCGCGTCCGCGCTGCTCATGATCGCTGCGGGTCCCATCGGATGGTGGGTGCTTCTCCGGGAGGGCTGGTGTGGATGTCCGGTCCGTCGCCGAGATATCTCCCGGCACTATGCGGAGATGCTTCCTCCGAAGGAGCTGAAAGCGTGGCCCTTCGAGGTGCAGGTGAAG
>NZ_JBSGEZ010000188.1:0-3764 GCF_053603155.1 Nocardia sp. NPDC004260
TTCCTATCTGAGTGACCGCCGCTGGCGACTTCGTCGCGAACGCGGCGGCCACTCGGACGCGAGCCGGGCCGCGAACGGCACATGCTCGGTCTCGCTTCGCTCGAAACCGGGAGCTGCGCCAGTGTGGATGCGTTGGGAAATCACTGTGCGGCACGATGTTCGGCGTACCAGTTCCGGGATCGCCGCCAGGGCGCGTTCGTCTTTCACGCAGTCGAATGTGAACGGTCGACGACCTCCTGGCGCACCGGGAGCGGCACCTACGAGCACCGTTCGCGGCCCACGTGACAAGGGACCTCGAACGGCGCGGGCGATGCCGGACGATCCGGCTCGTCCCCACCGACCGGGACGTGATCACCCGCCGGGCGCGGACGATGCCGGACGCGGGAATTACCCCCACTGACCGGGCACGTAATCACCGGCCGGGGTGCGGGCGACGACGTTCATCCGGTTCCAGGCGTTGATCATCGCGATGGCGGCGATGAGGGCGGCGATCTGGTCGTCGTCGTAATGCTTGCGCACCTCCTGCCACACCGCGTCGCTGACCACGCGTCCGTCGCCGATCCGGGTGGCCTCCTCGGTGAGCGCCAGCGCGGCGCGCTCGGCCTCGGTGAAGACGGTGGCCTCGTGCCAGGCGGCGATCAGGTTGAGCCGCACGGAGGTTTCGCCCGCGTGCGCGGCGTCCTTGGTGTGCATGTCGGTGCAGTAACCGCAGCCGTTGATCTGGCTGGCGCGAATCTTCACCAGCTCGTAGGTCGCTGCGTCCAGGGTGGAATCGTCGATCACCTTGGAGGCCATGGTGAGCCGCTTGATGAAGCTGGCGCCGACCGGGTTGGCGAAGAGTTCGAAGCGCTGTTCCATGATGTCCGTCCTTTGTCGTTCCCTGTGGGTTCACAAGGAGGACGACGCGGAAAGACGGAGTGTGACAACGGCTTATGAGACGTAGGTCACACCGCGTCCACGGGAAGGGCTGCGGTCATTTCGTGAAGTCGTAGGTGACCCCGGTCAGTTTCTCGGACAAGTCCCACAAGTCGGCGGCCACCTTCTCGTCCCTGGACGCTTTCGACGACCCGGACGGCCCCGGGTACCCGCGCATGCCACCCAGGCCGGTGGGTCCGTAGTAGCCGCCCGGCTGGACGTCGGTGGTCGCGGCGAACAGCGTCGGCAGCGCGCCCATCGCGGCGCTCTGCGCGAGCAACCGGTTGCCGACCCACATCACCCGGTCCAGGAAAGACTCGGTGTGCGACTGCAATTCGGTGGAGGCATAGCCGGGATGCGCGGCGACCGAGAGTTTCGTGGAGCCCGCCGCCGTCAACCTGCGCTGCAGTTCGCGAGCGAACATCAGGTTGGCCAGCTTGGCCTGCCCGTAGGCGGCCCACCGCTGATACTTGCGCCGCTCCCAGTTGAGATCGTCCAAGTCGATCTTGCCGACCTGATGCGCACCGCTGGAGACGGTGACGATCCGGTCGGAGATCTTGTCCAGCAGCAGGCCGGTGAGCGCGAAGTGACCGAGATGGTTCGTGCCGACCTGTTTCTCGAATCCGTCGGCGGTGCGGCCTTCGGGCACAGCCATCACGCCCGCGTTGTTGATGAGCACATCGATCCCGTCGACGCTCTGGGCGAACGCGCGGACCGAATCGAGATCAGCCAGATCGAGTTCGCGAACCTGCGCCCGGTCGCCGAGTCCGGCGGCCACCCGCTCGCCTTTGGCCACGTTCCGGCAGGCGAGCACCACCTCGCCGCCCGCCGCGGCCAGCGCGCGCGCCGTCTCGGCCCCCAGGCCACTGTTGGCCCCTGTCACGATGAACTTCCGGCCGCTTTGGCTGGGGATGTTCGAGGTGTCCCACCTGGTCATGCCGGAAAGTCTAGTGCCCGGCGGCACCCGGCGGCAGGTTCGAACACGCCCGGGCGACGGCATTCACCCGACGCCGGAAGCGTCGCGGCGACGGTGCCGCCACCGGCCGGAATCGATGATCATGACGGCACAGACCCAGGCGTGAAGTAGGGTTGCCTAACCTATATAAGGGAACCTTTGCTCGACTTGTGAGGCAGACGTGACTTCCACACCGACCGGGTCCGCGCATCGCGACGGCTACATACCTTTCCCCGCCGACGCGACCGCGCAGTACCGAGCCGCGGGCTACTGGGCCGGGCGCCCGCTCGGCGATCTCCTGCGCGCGAGCGCACACCGGCACCCCCAGCGCCCCGCGCTCTTCGATGCGGAGGGCTCGCACAGTTACGCCGACGTCGACGCCGCCGCGGACCGGATGGCCCACGGGCTGCTTGCGCTCGGCATTACTCCCGGCGACCGCGTGGTCGTCCAGCTACCTAATGTGCCCGAGTTCATGACCGTGTTGTTCGGCCTGCTGCGCGCCGGAATCATCCCCGTCTTGAGTCTGCCCGCGCATCGCCGAGCCGAAATCGAGCATCTGGCGCGGCTTTCCGACGCGGTCGGCTACATCGTCGCCGACCGGGCAGGCGATTTCGACTACCGCGAACTGGCCTCGACCGTGCGGGACGCGGTGCCGTCACTGCGCCACGTCCTGGTGCTCGGCGAGCCGGGGCCGTTCACCGGCCTCACCTCGGTACCGCGCGACCGCGGCGAACTGCCCGAGATCGATCCGGGCGATATCGCCCTGATGCTGGTCTCCGGCGGAACCACCGGCCTGCCGAAACTCATCGCGCGCACGCACGACGACTACGTCTACAACGCCACCGCGAGCGCCGAGGTGTGCGCGTTGACCGAGCAGGACGTCTATCTCGCGACACTGCCCGCCGCGCACAACTTTCCGCTGGCCTGCCCCGGCATCCTCGGCACCGTCGGAGTGGGCGGCGCGGTCGCCTTCGTCGGCGACCCCAGTCCGGAAAGCGCGTTCGCCGCCATCGAGCGGCACCGGGTCACGGTGACCGCCGTCGTGCCGCCGCTGGCCCAACTCTGGTGCGCGGCCACCGAATGGGAAGAGGCCGACCTGAGTTCGCTGCGCCTGCTCCAGGTGGGCGGCGCACGACTGGCCGAGGTCAACGCCAAAGAAGTGACCCCGGCGCTCGGCGCGACCCTGCAACAGGTGTTCGGCATGGCCGAGGGCCTGATCAACTACACCCGGCTGGACGATCCGGCCGAACTGCTGCACACCAGCCAAGGCCGTCCGCTCTCGCCCGCCGACGAGATCCGCGTGGTGGACGGCGACGGCAACGATGTGGCGCCCGGCGCGGAGGGCGAGCTGCTGACCAGGGGGCCGTACACGATCCGCGGCTACTACCGAGCGGCCGAGCACAACGCACGCGCCTTCACACCGGACGGCTTCTATCGCAGCGGAGATCTGGTCCGCCGCCTGCCCAGCGGGCATCTGGTGGTGTCCGGCCGGATCAAGGACGTGATCAATCGCGGCGGCGAGAACGTCTCCTGCGACGAACTCGAGGAACATCTGCTCACCCATCCCGCGGTCAGGCACGCCGCCGCCGTCGGGCTGCCCGACGCGGTGCTGGGCGAAAAGGTCTGCGCCATCTTGGTCGTCGATGGTGAGATGCCCACGCTGGCCGAGATCAAGTCCTTCCTCAGCGCGCGCGGGCTGGCCACCTACAAACTGCCGGACGTGCTGCGCCGCAGCGACAAGCTGCCGATCACCGCGGTCGGCAAGATCGACAAGAAGGCGCTGCGCGCCGAGTCCTAGATCCAATGCCGCTCACATAGGCTGGTCGGGCTGGTGTCAACTGGTGTTGATGGTGACGTCGATCTCAATCTTGTAGGTGTTTCGGTCGATGTCGCC
>NZ_JBSGEZ010000189.1:0-3748 GCF_053603155.1 Nocardia sp. NPDC004260
GGCACATGTTGAGCCAGCCGGTCTGCTCGATCTGTTCGGCGGCCGCCGCGAAGGCGGCGGGTATCGCTTCGCGCAAGTCGTCGTGTGCGTCGAGCGGCAGCGGGAGCAACTGGATGTACGCGGCCCCGGACGTGCGCAGCGCCGCGGCGGCGATCTGTGGTTGGGTACGCTGCGACGGTTCAGGTGCGGGAGCCCAGCGCAGACCGCGAGTTTTGACGAAGTCGTTGACTGCAGCCAGTTGACCGACTGCGGTATTTCCGCGGCCGCCGACGCTGTATCGAACATCTGTTCGGGCTGCCGATCCAGTCGCTGGTCGGATGCAGGGGCTGCGTCGCCGACCTGCTACCCGCCGTGCCGCACTGCCGGCTTTCTCAGCCCGCGAGATGTACGACGAGACCGACGAACAAGGCAAACGCCGCTACACCGTCGCCCTGATCGTTGAAACCTTCGGTGTCTCACGCAAACCATCTATTACACGTCGATCGCAACCAGCCACTACGCCATATACGCCCGAAATTCGGCCGAGGCTACGGCTATCCTCACATTCGCATGTGCTGTATCGATATGGCTACCGGCAGCGCCATTGCGTTGGGAGAACACGCGACTCCGGCAGCGATTTGAATAATAAATCAACCCTGCAACGGAGTGTCTATTACCTTTTCCGTCCCGGGGGCCGCGGACGTCGATCACTCTCGATCCGGACTTGATCGATGACACTTCGTGGAATGTGGTCGATGATGTCCTCACGTGAGGAGATAACCAATTTATGTAGGACGGCAGTCACCTGCGCGTCAATAGTGCGTACGGATTTACCTCGACGAGTTGCAATGGCGGCATTACTCCAGCCTGCAGCAGCCAGTACTGCAACTTGCCGTTCAGCCGGGCTCAGGTCCTGCCAGCGTGATGTCGGTTGGTTCGCGATGCCAGGAAGGGCAGAAGATGTGTCGATGGTGAGTGTTCCAAGCGCCAGCCGTTGCACCTCCTGAAGTTCAGGTCGTAACTGTAACCCTTTGTTCTCCGCGGCTGCATAGGCGTTTTCTCCGAGCAACTGGCGTGCGGCGACGACCGCCCGTTGCGATTCGTCGGTGAGCGCTTTGAGATTGAGCGCTATGCCGAGCCGCGTCCGAAGAGTCCTGGTACCCCCAGCCAGATACGCGATCTCAGTCGCGACTGCGGCAAGCCTACCGCTGTCAGCGTGCCGCATCGCGATAATTCGCGCCAATGACCACATTCGAGCTTGGATAACTACGAATGCTGTCAATTGATCACCGCTTGCGAGCTGGTATGCCAGCGAGGACCTTTGCAGTGCCAGGGCCTCAGTGGGGTCGCCGTGTTTGGTCAACGCGATCGACCGGGTGTATTCCGCCCACGACCGTTCCCGGCGAGTCCCTGAACTGCTGGCACGATCGAGATATTTGCGAGTTACTTCGGCGGCCTGCCGAGGGGTTCCCAACAGAGCTGCAGCTGAAGCCATGAACAGCTCACACGCCGCAGCTCCACTGCGATCCTGGTGGGAGATGAATTTCTCGTGCGCTCGGCTCAGTACCGTAATTGCGTCGGCGTCGCGATGAACGAACAATAATTCCAACCCCCAAGCGAATTCGACCGCAGCTGGCAGCCCGATATCGCGCTGCGCCGTGAACCGCCAGGACTCTCCGCTCGCGGTGCTGGTAGTACATTCAGCGACAGCGCGGTCCAGCATCTGTCCGGCGTCCCGATCGCGGCCCTGTACCAGCGCAAGCCAAGCGATGGATGCCATGGCGCCGATCTGTAGTTCGATGGGTGGGCGAGCCGAGGCCCTGGTTGCGGCGAGGCAACGCTCGGTCCAGTCGCGAGTTTCTCGGATCGAACCAGTTGCGAAGGGAACACGCAATGCGATCAGGCCTAGACAAATCTCCAGACCCGCGGCAGCTCTTCCCGGTACGTTCAGACTGGTTTCAATTGCAGTGACTGTATTGGCCCAAGCCGCCAGTGCCCAATCCGGCTGATCTTGCCCCTCCGGGGTGGCCCAATGCTCCGCAGCGTAAATGATCTTGTCACGGTAGTAGCGCAAATGACGTTCAGCGAGAACCGTTGCCTCGTTCATCTCGCCGGTGGAACGTTGCTGTAACCGGCGTTGCGCGTATGCGCGCAAGCTTTCTGCGAGCGAGTAACGCACACTCGTAGCAGACATGTGGACTGAGACAAGAGAATGATCTGCAAGCCGTTCGAGCAAGCCTTGCACCTCGCCGCGGCGTAGTGCCGCCGAATCGGGCGTTGCCTCGTCGCCATCACTGCAAATACTTTCGATAGCATCGAGGTCGGCGCCCACATCCAGCGGCGCGTCGAGGGTATCAGGGTCGTCGGGATTGGTGTCGTAGCCCGACGCGAAGACAGATAAGCGGTCGAAAAGTAGTTGTTCCTTTTCGGAGCAAAGATTGTACGACCACGCGATGACGTCGCTGACCGCGCGCTGACGAGGATCCGTTCCGTAAGGTCCGTGGGACCATGCAAGTCTGGTGTCGTCGGCTTGGCCAGTGAGTCCATGCAGGATCATCGCAGCTGGCTGGTGCATGAGCCGGGCCGCTGCCAGCTGAATATAGAGTGGCTGATTGTTCACGCGTCTACAGATTTCAGACGCGATTTTTGTTTGATCGGCATCGACAATGGAGCAGCCGGCCAGCTCAGCCCTTTGCAAGAAGAATGACAGGGCGTGCCGGTTGGTGAGCGGGGGCACCCGAATTACGTGCTCGCCAACCCAGCGGAGGGGCTCCCGACTGGTGGCTACTATCGTCAGCTCTGGTATGGCCTCAAGAAGCTCCGAGACCGCGCCTGCCACACTTGTGAGTACATGCTCACAGTTATCAATTACCAATATGGTGTGGTCACACTGGCCCGCTTCACCGCCGATCAATGAGCCTACGAGTGCGTCCCACGCTGACCGGTTGGAAAAATCGCTGTCAATGACAGCATGTGCGATCTCTTCCTCCACCGCTGTTTGGTCCGCATTTTTCGTCAATCGTGCCATTCTCACCCAATAAACGCGAGTTCTTCCAGCACCCGTTTTCTTGAAGCGGCGCACCGTCTCGGCTGCCAATCGTGTCTTGCCGATCCCGCCGGGCCCTGTCAACGTAATCAACCGGGCCGTGCCGAGCAGGAGAGTTTTGATCGCCTCCCGCTCACGATCTCGGTTGACGAAGCCGGGAAGTGGCGCAGGGACACTGCTTGATGAGCCACGGCGTCTATCGTCCACGCTTCTACAGCGTAGTCGGACGCACCGCCTCCGCGCACTTGCCGCTTCACGCTCCAGCACAGCTGCGCCAGACGCCCCATCCACTTCTGTGAGTATGGTCACCTGAAGTCGCCCCGGCACGACATGGCCTAACGCAAGGGTGCGATTCTACGCGGGAATGCTGCCACAAGCAACTGACACCTGCGGTGGCCAACGTAAGGGTCGCTCGGCCGCCGGTGATCAGCTAGATGTCCACGAAGTAGCTCTCATGAGCTGCGGACTGCGAGGTGGGCATACGCCACTCTCCGGCGTCGCTTATCCGACGATCGCCCCGCCGTAGGAACTGAATCCCCGGCCCAGTGCCTGGCAGGTGAAGCTGCCGTGGAAGCCGACCTGGCACGATGCTCCGGCGTGCTCGATGATCGGCCCCCACGGGCCTGAGCCGGTTTTCACGTCGTTGATGCTGGGGTTGCCACCCGGCAGCGTGTACGGCGTGGCCGGGTCGAAGGTGGGATGCGCGGGCAGCCAGGCCTGGTC
>NZ_JBSGEZ010000190.1:0-3735 GCF_053603155.1 Nocardia sp. NPDC004260
CCCGCCGTCCGGTCCACGCCGAATGCGTGCTGGGTTGCCCGGCCGAGATCGCGCAGCGCGCCGCGACCGGTATGGCCGCGATCTTCGAGGGCGTCGACGCGGAACGCGGGAACAACATGCTGACCGATTCGCTGGCCGAGTTGACGGTACTGAAGCGGGCCGACCCAGGCGACGACATCACCACGCGCATGCTCCGGCACCCATCCGGGCTGAACGACACCGAGATGGTCCACCAGCTGGGCACGCTCTACGGCGCGGGCATCGAGCCGCAGCAGAACCTGATCGTCAACACCTTGCTGCTTATTCTCACCGACGAACGGTTCGGCGGCAGCGTGCTCGGTGGCAGTCTGTCGACCCGGGACGCGCTCGACGAGGTGCTGTTCAACGACCCGCCGATGGCCAACACCTGCTTCAGCTTCCCGAAGCAGCCGATCCTGATCGAGGGCGTCTGGTTGCCCGCCCATCAGCCGGTCGTGATCAGTGTGGCCGCCTGCAACACCGATCCGGCGATCCGCGCCGAGGGCTACGCAGGCAACCGCGCCCATCTCGCGTTCGGCGGCGGGCCGCACGCCTGCCCGGCGAACGCGCTGGCTTACCTGATCGCCCAGGACGCGATCGACCAACTGCTCGACGCGCTGCCGGAGCTACGTCTCGCGGTGCCGGTCGACCAGCTGACCTGGCGTCCGGGCCCCTTCCATCGAGCGCTGACCGCCCTGCCGGTGGTCTTCCCGCAATCGCCACCGCTGATGTAGTCAGGGAAGTGGTGACGGCGCTCATCAGCTATTGAACTGAAACTTCTTGGTTGCCTTGCTCGTTGATGGTTGTGTGAGTGATCAGGACGCGCGGCGGTTGTCGCCCGCTGCGCAGGAGGTGGTGCGGTTGCGGGTGGTGGCCGCGCTGGTGTCGGAGCGTGTACGCAGCTACGGTGAGGCGGCGGAGGTGTTCGGTGTCTGGCGGCGGTCGGTGGGCACGTGGTGGCGTCGGTACCGGGCCGGCGGGCGGGAAGCGCTTGCCGCGCCGGTGAAATCCCGGACCGGCCGGGATGAGCTGATGAGGGCCGCCGATCGTGCGGTGTTGTTCGCCGCGATGGCCGACTACACCCTGAGGAGTTGTTGATCGGCGGTCCGTTGTGGACCCGCGCCCTGGTCGCCGAGCTGATCCGCATGGTGGTCGGGGGTAGTGATGACCGAGCAGGGAGTGGGCAAATGGCTGCGCCGTCACGGGTGATCTGACGCCGATCGGGATGTAGCGTCTTCTGAATGCGGCGGCATGGGAAGTCGATGGGGTGCGTGATGACGCGCGGGCGTACGCGGTCGAGCATCGACTGGCGCGGCCGACCGCTGACCAGCTATGGGGTCATCGTCGAGACCGTCGCCGCGACAACCACGAGGGCTGGGTTGACCATCGGCGCCGACCTGGACACCAGCAGCTACCCCTCGGCGGCACCGTCACCCCCGCCGAGTTCCACACCCTGCCAATCACACCCGACGCCTTCCACGGCGACTGGATGGACGGAGCTCCGTCGAGCTGGACCTTGGATTCTCTCGCCGCCGCCCTGCGCGCTGAAGGCATTGTTGTGGGCCGTAGTCAAGTACGCAGAATCCTGGTGGCAGAGGATGTTCGATGGCGTCGGCCACGGTCTTGGACAACGAGCAAGGATCCGTACTTCGTCCCAAAAGAACCCATATCGTCGGTCTCTACACGCAGCCACCCGCGGGCGCCACGGTAGTCTGCGCCGACGAACTCGGCCCGGTCTCGCCCCGCACCTTCGCCCCGGCACCGGGCTGGTCGGTCGACGGGCACCGGATCAAGGCGCCCCTGGAATACTCCCGAGGCCCGGACAGGGTCTGGGTATATGGATCGATCCGAGTCCGTGACGGGCACGCCGTCACACTCACCGCATCCTCCCGCAACAGCGTCAACTATCAGCGGTTCCTGGAACTGGTCGAACAGGCCAATCCGGTCGGCGACATCCACGTGATCACCGACAACCTCTCCAGTCACCACAGCAAATCCACCCGCGAATGGCTCGCCGACCATACCGGATCAAACACGCCTTCATCCCCGTCGGCGCCTGCTGGCTCAACCTGCAAGAGCACTGGTGGCGGATCTTCCGCCGCGAAGCCCTCGCCGGCCAGACCTTCGCCGACGCGACCGAAATCGACCACGCCACCCGCCAAGCCACCACCGCGCTCAACGCCCGCGCACGACCTTGGATCTGGGGACGCCCCCCACCGAAACCGAGAAGCCTGCGCCGCCGTTTTACATACCACCTTTGAGGAACCCAGCACTAATGGGTGTCCCGTGTTGTTGAGCGGCAGGCGGTATCGTGTTCGCGTGGCGGTTATCTCAGCGGTCGATCCGGTGATGGTGGAGTTGTTCAGCGGTCTGCGGCCACGCAAGTTCGCCCGCCTGATTGCCTACGCCACCGACGAGCTCACCCACCACCCCCGACCGGTTCGACCCGGCGCTGACCGAGGTCGGCTTCACCCCCGTCGATCTCGCTGCCTGACCGGCTCGGCACAGCGACAGGAACTCGATGGGCGGGTCGGGCGATGGTGCGATCATCGCGAAAATGCTGGAGGCAGCCAGGCGCGTCGCCGACGCGATCGTCGGCAAAGCCGCACCACGAATCAACGAAACTCACCAGCAATTCCCGCGCAGCATACGTGAGGGCCTCGAGCGGGTCACGCACAAAGACGAGCAGCTTGCATCCAAACTCCACAGGATCGGCCCGGCCGCGCGCACCGATCGCGATACCGCCGCCGGACACCCAGGATCCGATGCGGGTGCGTGGCGACCGGTCCACGGGCCGGACCCGACCGCTGAGGACGGATTTGTGGACCTGCCCATCGAGGAACAGATACGCCGGCTGGAGCAAGCGCACGGCATCCACACCGCCGCCCAGCGGGCACTCGAAATGAGCCTGTTCATGGAGGACAAGTTCCGCGACATCGCTCTCATCTCCCGACAGACGCGGCCGGAAACAATCTTCGACGGGCCCGAGGGGTGGGCGAGCTGGCTCGATGCCCGACTGTTCGCGCGGCGCAACCTCCATCGCGAGATGTCGGTGGACCTCATGGCGGAAATCCACCGCAGGGTGCAAATCCGGCACAGTCCGGAGCTTGCCGGGCAGATGGGAGTGGTAGGGAAGTGGGGGGCAGCCATCTTGTCGCGGCCATTGTCACGCAGCGAGTTGGCAGCCATCGAGGAGAACCCGTTACTCACCCATGTGCCGGGGCCGTTCCGTACCGAACCCCACGGAGTCGTATTTCAGCCCAAGGTCGAGGGCCGGCCCGGCGCGCATGTCGTGCGTTGGCTGGACGCACCGCCCACGAAAGAAGAGCTGGCCGCAATCAGAGACGATCCGTTGAGGGCATACCATCCACCAGAAGGGTTGGTCATCGATGTCGGCACACCCAAACCCCCCGAACACGGTATGATCGTCTACCCGAATTTCGGCGGCGTGCAGGGTACGCGCGAGTTCTACGAGCCGTTGTGCGACTGGTACAACAACGCGAGGAGGCAACCGGGATACGACCCGTATCAGGTTGCCGCCGAGTTTCAGAAACAGCTCATTTCCGCGCACGCCTGGCAGGGCGACTTTCATGGCCGGCATTCGCGGGTCCTGATGAATTTCGGGTTGGAGCAGGCGGGCAGGCCGCCGAGCGCCGTCGCCGAGTTCGACCACGACATGTTGACGTCGTCGTCGCAGTGGGCCGATGAGGTCAAGGC
>NZ_JBSGEZ010000191.1:0-3683 GCF_053603155.1 Nocardia sp. NPDC004260
AACACCCAGCAACCAGAAGCCATCCAAACCCCCCGGGCCACGACCCCGCCGAACAGGATAAAAACCCAGCTCAGAGGTTAAAACTCAAGCTAGGGACGTGAGGAGTTTCCATTTTCGCACGGGGCAGACCATCGGATTTGCTGGTCGATTGCTATTAGGATCGGAGGAGTCGTCGTATGGAGGAGCGCCGGAACTCCCCGCCGGGGACTCGGAGCTTCTTCCACCTGCGTAACGGCGACCGGCAGCGGCCCGGGAACGCATACTTCTCCTTCCGGGCCGTTGTTCGCATGCGCTGCCACGAACCTCCGAACCAAGCCCGTAGCGGCAGCAGACAATAGGCCCCCGGTCCCCGGGATGCCCGATACCGCGGTTCACGCGTGTCACGTGCACGACGGGACAGCACTTCAGAACGCGACCACACCGACCGACTCTCGGTTTCGTGTTCGAAACCGGAAACCTCGCAGCTCAGGCTGTGACTCGCGGCGGTACTCGTCAGTTCTTGACCTCAACTCATTTTCAGGTTTAGCGTCTCCGTCAGTTAATCACCACGGACGGGAGAACTAGAGGTTCTTCATCATCGCGTCCTCGTTGATGCCGGGTGCGGACCGCACCGCATCGAGGACTACAGCGCCAACTCCTCGGGCCAGTCTTCGGCCTCGATCAGGTGATGCTCGCCGGTGTACCACACCATGGCCAGCACCGCGGCCGACAGCTTCCGATGCAGATGCTCACGCACCCCGCTCGCCGCAGCGGCGCCGCCCGCGGCTTTGGTGATCAGGTGATCCGACAGCGCGCCCAGCTCCGGGCGTAGAGCACCCCGCCCGGCGAACACCATCTTCATGCCCTGGCGGGCCCAATGATCCAGCAGCCGTTCGAACGTCTCCCAGTCCCGCCCACCGGCCTGGACGTACCGCGACATCATCTGCGCGATCTCCCCGGCCTCGGTGATGGTCTCGGTGAACATACGCAGCAGGACAGCGGCCTGCTCATCGGTCAGATCACATCGCGTTTAGCACCTCGAGCGTCACTCACCCCGGTAACCGTAGTCCCAGTGAGCCATCGGGACCGCGTCGTAACGCGGCTGGCACACCACGTCCACCAACGTGATACCCCCTACCTGTATACGTTGGCACACCCATTGCACCATGCGATCTCGCTCAAAAACCGCCCCGCTTCCACCCTCGGCTTCCAGGTTCCCCCTTCCGGAGGTAGGGGTGGACGGACGGGATGGAAGCCTCTGGAAGCAAGCCCGTGACAAGCACGCCTGTGAAAAACAGCGGTAAAGGTATGGGCCGGTTCGCAGCAGGTGTCTGGGAGGTTGTGCCGCTGGTCGAGTGGTTCCTCCGTGGGTGGGCCCGGACAGGAAGGGGCCCGGCCACGGTATTGCCGTGACCTGGTCGAAGTCGGGGAACGTGGGGCGTGTGCGCAGGTGGTCTCACTCGTCCTCGGTGAGGGCCCCGGACATACCAGGCCGCAATACCTCGCCGATCCGGGGGCGCCGCGATAGTCTTCGATCGTCCTCGCCGCACAGTGTCGAGGACGCCTCACAGCCGCTTCGACCCCCGAGCCCTGCACCGGGGATCGAAGTGCTGCCTTGGCCACCCCCCGGCCGGAAGTGGGTGATGCGCCGCGCGGGGCGGTGTTGTTCAGGGGGTGGATCGGGGGTGTCGGGTGGTGGGTGTGGGTTTGTAGTGGCGGCCGCTGATCGTGGTCGGCTGGTAGTGCACCCACGGGTCGAGCACGATCGTGCGGTCGCGGGGGCCGGTGATCAGGGTGATCGGCCCGGTAGCGGTGATCATCACGCGAATGTTCTCCTCACCGTGGGTGGACGGGGCGGTTTCAGTCGCCGAGGGAGGTGATGTGCCCGAACTGGTGTTCGTAGTTGCTCATGGCTTCATCGAGCGTGCGCATCAACCGGAAGATCAACGTGGGCGGGAACTTCACCCGCGCGGTGACCTGCACCGGTTGGCGCATCACCGGCCCGTGCTGCTTTCCCAAGTCGGGGAACGTCCGATGATCGACATGTGTCGATGTTGTATGCCTGGCCCGAAGCGTGGCGCCGATGAGTCCCGATGCCACCAAGCGGCTGGGCGATTTGCGCGAGCTTCCGGACTGCGCGCCGGCGGGCTTGAAAGCTCTGTTCGAGGCAGCCGAGGGGATCATTCAAAACCAGATCCAGCTGCTCGGGTCGGGCACACCGTCCAAGGCTCCCGATCTGCGCGAGATGCTGCGCGGCCAGGGAATTGCCGATCCCGAGGACGAGTCGACGATGATCGACAAATACCACGAGCACAAGCACGGGATGCAGAAGGCTACGAGGGGTATTCAGCGGCACGACGACGGCATCGTGGTGAGAACCGAAGGCGTCGGGGACGCTGTGACGAATGCCTACAGTGCCATCGACACTTCTGTGGGGCAACTCAACACGAAGGTCGACGCCTCCTTCAAGGCCGTGAGGACCGTGACCGACAAGGACGGCAAAACCCACCAGCAACTGCCGAAAGAGATAATCGACGGCCTGTTCAAGGGCGTCTGGGATACGTTGAACACCACGCACAACCGGGTCCACGGCGTCTCGGAAGAGGCGGCGGCCGCGGCAGCCGAAATCAAAAGCGACCTGCCGAGCTATACACCCACCGGTGGTAGGACGCCGGCGTCGTCCCCCACCTCGGGATCCACCAGGAGCGGCCGAAGCTTCGCGCCGGTGAACTACGGCACACCGTTGTCAAGTCCCCAGCTGCACAGCATGACCGCCAACGTGACTGACGCGAAGAAGAGGAAGTTCCTCGAAACGGCACTGGCGCAAGTGGGTGACCCCTACATCTACGGCGCAGAAGGCCCGAACGCGTTCGACTGCTCAGGCCTGGTGCAATACTCCGCGAAACAAGCCGGAATCACGAACATGCCGCGCACCGCGGACGCGCAATACCATGCGACGATGTCACACCCAGTAGACCCGAACAACCTCCAGCCAGGCGATTTGATATTCCCCAACGCCCAGTTCAACGGCGGCAATCCCGGCCACATCATGATCTACGTCGGCAATGGCCAAGTCGTCGAGGCGCCACACACCGGCGACCACGTCAAAGTGATCCAGCTCTCCCAGGTGGGCGGCTTCCATGCCACCCGCTTCTAACTTGAGGTTTAACCTCCGAGCTGGGCATATCCTGTGCGGCGGGGTCGCGGCCTTCCCTCCTCGATGATCCTCTTGTCGCAGGAGGCGCGTCCGGCGCTGCCACCATACTGATCTGGAGGCTGGGCAGACCAGCGGCTACCCGCTACCCAAAAACCAGTGGGCCGCGCCTGCCGCGCGCGGCCCACTCAGCAACTTCATCGGTGGATCGAGGCTACAAAACCGAAGCGGTCCGGGACGATTCCCCGTTCCGGCGCGGTCCGCTGGCCCGGCTCGCCGACGTCGAACTCCTCACCGACTGGGCCGGCTGGTACAACCAGTCCCGGATCATGCACAGGCTCGGCCGCCGACCACCCGCCAAACACGAAGCCGACTACTATGCACTCCACGCCGAGCAACCGGCTGGAGACAGATAAACCGGTGCGCATCAAACCCGGGGTGGTTCATTAACCGGACTAGTGCCCCGTCAGGCAACCTTCGGTAGGTAATCGGGGTGGCGGATCTTGGATCCGACGGCGAAGTCGCGGATGGGTTCGGCGTGCTGATTGCG
>NZ_JBSGEZ010000192.1:0-3673 GCF_053603155.1 Nocardia sp. NPDC004260
ACGGCAAACGCTGGATCAAGGCTGCGTTGCTGGCCGAGTGCGAGATGATCGTCAACCACAAGCTGGTGGCCTCGATCATGGCGGAGCGGGGTCTGTTCGGCCTGCCCCGACGCAAACGACGCGGCCACCCGAATGCTCGCAGCGAGCACTCCCGCAGACCTGGTGAACCGGGCCTTCACCCTGCGCGCCCCAACGAGCTGTGGTGCACCGACATCACCGAACATCCCGCAAGAGACGGAAAAGTCTATTGCTGCGCCATTTTGGACTGCTTCAGCAAGAAGATCGTCGGCCGAGCCTTTCCACCATCGCCGACACGCTGTTGGTCAACAACGCGGTCAACATGGCAATGACCGAACGCGTCACCACCGAGGGGTTGATCGTGCATGCCGATCACGGAACCCAATTTCGATACCGCTTGCTTTGCCGGAGACTACGTCTTTCGTTGCAACTTTTCCATTTCAGACCACAAGCTCAAATTTCACTTAAAGCGGTGCGGAAGAAATTGCATGGTCCAGTAGTAGGAGCTGGCGCAAAATTCGAACACGGTAATACACCGAGCTCAAGCCGGGGGCAGGAACTCTTATACGTAGTCGCCTGCAGCGCTGTCGCCGAGTGTACCCTCGTGGCCGGACTCAGCATCGCTAGCGCCACCGATATCCCAAGCCTCGCCGACAGCGTTGCCCAGCAGTGCAGCACCGACGCGGCCACTCAACGCCAATTTGATACCCTTCGCTAAACTGGAGGAAATACCAGCTCGTCCGTATTCCCATTCTAAACCGAACAACTTCATCCGCTCAACCTACCTGTACATGCCACAAATACCAGAGTACTAATTTCTTTGTATGACACGATTGAGATGTATGGCCAATAGTCTCCTCTAGGCAGGCAAACCGGTATGGGGGAAAGCCCCCCCTTCTTCTCGCCTTCGCGAAGTGGTTAGAAAGCGAACGTAATCAGCGCAGCTACCCGACAACCTCCAGAGAACCACTCCATGAGGCCAATACAGGCGCTACGGCCTCCGCTACCTCCGTCGATCACTCCGTCGCCGCGTACTTGGCATTGGAACGGGCCAGTTAGAGTTCTTGTTTAACGCGGTCGAGGATTGGACCGATCTCGGCGAGCAATTGGGCGAGGTTGATGGTGCCGACGCCTGGGAGCGCGGCCAGCAGTTGGGCTCGGGGGTGCTCGTCGACGCGTTGCCTGATCAGGTTTCCCGGATCGGCAATGGTGGTTTGGATGCCGCGCAGCAATGTGACTTGGGTTTTGATCATCAGTGCCAGGGTGTCGGTGGGTAGGTGGGCGGCCGGAACGGCAGCGGCGTGTAACCGGGCCAGCAGCAGTGCGGCGGGTTTTCCGCCGCGGTAGGAGTTCCGGCGTAGGAATGCGGCCATGCGGACCTCGCCGAGCCTCGCGGCCGGTTGGGGTGTGGGGTAGGCGGTGAGGAAGGCCAGCGCGATAGGCGAGGCCAACGAACAGAACAGGTTTTTGGGGCCTGGCCAGTAGTTGTCCAGCGAGGATGCGAGCTGGTTGATCGCGGCGGTGCGGGCCTGAACCCGGTCGTCTCGCAGCCGGATGAGTGCCTGCAGTTCGCGCAGGCCGACATCGACCGGGTCGAGCTGACGTAGCCGGTGTCCGTCGGTGCGCGGGTGGTCGGCGAGTTTGTAGCTGTCGCCGGGATCGGATTTGGCGCCCGAGGCTCCCCATCGTGGCCGCGCGGCCCGTCCCCGCTGAATGGGACCGCTCGGTATTAGAGTCCTGGTGGCCCTGGTGAGGGCTGGAAGAGACACTGAGGGACATGGCAGGACGTGAGCGGCATTCCGCGGAGGAGATCGTGCGGAAGCTGCGCCGTGCCGACGAGCTGGCCGCGGAGGGCCGCTCGGGTGAGCAGATCGCCGCCGAGCTGGAGGTCTCGGCGGCCACGCTGTACAACTGGCGCCGCCAGTACGTTGGTACGGACACTGACGCGGCGAAAGAACCGCGGGAGTTGCGGGAGCAGACGCGCGGTTGAAGCGGTTGTTGGCCGATGCCGGAGCTGGAGAAGGACGCGCTGCGGGAGATCGCCAAGGGAAAATGGTGAGCCCGGCCGCTCGCCGCTGCGTCGTGGACATGCGGAAAGACGGTTTCGGTATGTCGGAACGCTTCGCGTGCAGGGTGGCTGGGCTTTCGCGTTCGACGTATCGCCGTGTGCCGGTGGTGGCCACGCCGGCCGATCCGGATGCGGATTTGCGGGCTTGGCTGCGCGGCTACGCCACGAAACCTCCGTGTCACGGGTTCCGCCGTGCCTGGGCGGTGTTGCGGTTCGACGAGTGCCGCGCGGTGAACAAGAAACGGGTGCACCGGTTGTGGCGGGAGGAGGGCCTGCAGGGCGTGAGCATCACCCGCGCAAACGCGCGGGTGTTTCGTCGATGCCACCGGTCGACGCGCATGCGCCGAAGGTGGGGTGGGCGTTGGATTCCCAGTTCGACTCCACCATCGACGGGCGGGCGGTGAAGATCGCGTCGATGGTCGACGAGCACACCCGCGAGTCGCTGCTGCACCTGGTGGAGCGGTCGATCACCACCGAACGACTCGTCGCCGAGCTGGAGAAGGTGTTCGCCGTCCGCGGCGCGCCGAAGATGCTGCGGCTCGACAACGGGCCGGAGATGATCTGCCGAGCGCTGCAACGGTTCTGCTCGAACAGGGTCGGAATGGTCTACATTCCACCAGGCACACCGTGGAACAACGGGTTCGTCGAGTCGTTCAACCGGCGGCTGCGCACCGAATGCCTCAACCGCAACCACTGGACCAGCCTGCTCGAAGCCCGCGTAGTCATCGGCGACTTCAAGGACGAACACAACCGAGCCCATCGCCACTCGGCGCTGGGGTATCTCGCGCCCGCCGAATACGCTGCCCGCTGCACCCACCGCCACTACCCGCTGGCCTGCACCATCAACTGAAACTGGATCGACAACAACCCGGACTCAAAGACCAGGTGGTCCCGTCATCGGGGACCGGCCAGCGCCATTGAAGCCTACCCTGCTGATCCTTCGAATATGCACTCCGTGACTCATCTCAGAGATCGCTGAGTACCGCACTCGGTACCGACCGCTGGTCCTTGGGCTCAGCCGGACGCCGACGAACAGCGTCGCTCCGCCTGCATGACCACTTGCGCGTCGAGGAAGGTGCTTCATCCGCCACCGAGTGGTGGGTTGCTCCGGCGCGGGTGAGCGGTGATGCCTCCTGGCGGAGGCGGTGGCATGGAGTTGGGCCAGCGCCCGCGACGACCTACTCGGCCTCATCGCTGAATTTGGTAGCGCGACTCGTTCGACGGTGGCCTTGCTCGCCAGAGCCTATTCAGCAATCGCCGCTATACCGGTGGGCGGTGGGAGTACAGCTCCATGTGGCGAATCGCTGAGCGCTTGAATGGTTTCATAGGTAATTCGCTGTGCTGGTAGCTCTTTCACGAAGTGTCGCCAAACATGGGGGTAGGGATTTCCCTAATACCACAATTGGCGGGTCGCTGGAAAGGTTCGAGCAGCCTCGTTGCGGACCTGGGAGGTAGCTGCGGGGTGAAGGCTATCAGTGCAATTAAGGAGTATGCGTGACGAAACCCGGGCCACAAGCCGATTCGGCGGGTGATGTCTCGTCTCGGTGGGGCGGTCTGTTCCGCACCAAGTCCGTCGAACAGTCGATC
>NZ_JBSGEZ010000193.1:0-3657 GCF_053603155.1 Nocardia sp. NPDC004260
ATCGGTCACCACCTCATCAACCACAGCAAGAGTCTCAAAGACATTGCACGGCAAACCAAACCGACACACCGATTCATTCTGAACTGAGTTCTTAGTACAGATACCCGTCGACCGCTGCCTGCTTGTGCAGCGTCATGACCACACAATCCAAGGTACGCAAACGTTCAGCAGCAATGAATGTATGAGGTTGGCGCGGCTATTACTGAATGGTGACGTAGGTAGGCATTGCTGAATGGTGGTGTAGGTAGATATATTTCGAGCTATAGGGGGATTGTTGCAGGTGATGGGTAGCTTTCGGTGGGAATCGTGAACGGACAGCAAGTGCGGAAAGGGGTGGTGAAGGAGAACCGGTGTATGCACTTGGCATCCAAGTCCCCGAACGACGTAACGTGCGGGGGGACGGAGTCGGAAGTCCCCACACCTCTCCCCGCGCCCGGACCACCCACGACTTCGGCCTCACCCGCCGCACCAACACCTCGCAAACTCGACCCACTGTCCCTACTGTGCGCCCCCGCTGGGCAGCGCCTCGGTGACTGGTGCGGGTTTCGCTGGTGTGGTCGTATGTGTTAGTGTCTGGCTCCGCTCCGAATTTCGATCAAGAAGATCCTTTATAACAAGGAACCTCTAGCGGCGATAGGGGCGGTCCAACAGCCTTTACGGCATTCGATTTGCTCCGCACGGTCTGGGTGGCGTGGGGACTAGCCCATCAATTTTGTTTAGAGCACACCCAGGCTGATCCAGAGGTGTCTCGTGAATTGCCCGGCAACGCCACCGGTATCTACCAGCATCAGCCCTGCTGAATTGAAACGATCGTCCGGCTGGCAACTGCAGCGTCGATTACGCGAATGCAACGAGTTCTTCCTGCAACCCGAACTCATCCATCTTCCCGAACAGCGCCGCCACGAGGCTCTGTACCAGCTGCGTGAGCTGGGCACCTACCGGCAGACCGCCGAGGAGATCCGGATCGGTGCGCAGTTGGCGTGGCGTAACCACGATCGCTGTGTGGGGCGCAAACACTGGCGTTCGCTCGATATCATCGACGCTCGCATGGTACGCGAGGCGGCCGATTTCGCCGAGGCCTGCTGGGAACATCTGCGCAGGGCCCGACAGGGGCGTACTCTACGATGCCTCATCACCGTCGGCCCGCCTGCCCAACCCGACCGTCCGCAGTTCCGGATCCTCAGCCCTCAGCTGATCCGCTACGCCGGTTACCGTTACCCAGACGGGCGCGTGGTCGGCGATTCGGCGAATGTTGCGGTCACCGATCTCGCTCGCAAGTTGGGCTGGCAGGGCCGCGGCACCGCGTTCGACGTGTTGCCGGTACTGATCTCCACCCCGGACGAACCGATCCGCTGGTTCGAAGTGCCACGTGAGCTGGTCGACGAGGTCGAACTCGCGCATCCGGACTACCCCTGGTTTATCGACCTCGGCCTGAAATGGCATGCCGTGCCGGCGGTGTCGAACATGGACCTGGAGATCGGCGGGGTCACCTACCCAGCGGCGCCGTTCAATGGGTGGTACGTGTCCACCGAGATCGGCGCTCGAAATCTCGCAGATGTCGACCGCTACAACATGCTGCCCGTGATCGCCGAGCGGATGGGCCTGGACACCAGCCACGAGCGTACGTTGTGGCGGGATCGCGCGCTCGTCGAGCTGAACCGGGCCGTACTGCACAGTTACCGCGTCGCCGGGGTGTACGTCGTCGACCACCACACCGTAGCCAGGCAGTTCATCGACCACGTCGAGCGCGAAAAGGCCGCCGGGCGGGTCTGCCCGACCGACTGGTCCTGGATCAACCCGCCGATGTCCGCGGCGCTGACGCCTACCTTCCATCGCTACTACGACCCGCCCGATCCCGACATCCGACCCAACTTCGTCCGCCGACACGATGAGTGTCAGCCCAGCGCCGACCCGTGAGCACCCCGGACCGCGGCCCCGACGATCCCAACGGTCAGCGCTATCTCCAGTCGGGGCACCGGTAACAATCCGACCACCGACCGCACAGGAGGACGAAGGGGCCCCGTGTCAGACATCCCAGGAGCTTGGATGTCAAGGGAAGTCAGGCAGCGAGGTGTTGGTAGCGGTGTGACCAGGCTGCTTCCTGGCTGTAGGGGGTTTTGGTTTTCAGGCAGCCGTGCAGGATGCCCACGAGCCGGTTCCCGAGCTGGCGGAGGGCGGCGTTGTGGTTCATCTCCCGGCCGCGTAGTTCCTGGTAGTAGGCACGGGCTCCGGGGTCGTGCAGCATCGCGGCGTGGGCTTGGGCGTGCAGGGCGTCGACGAGGCGGTCGTTGTGGACGAACCGAGCGTGGACGGTCTTGGTCTTGCCGGACTGACGGGTGATCGGGGCGGTCCCGGCGTAGTTCTTGCGGGATTTGGCGTCGGTGTAACGGTTTTCGGCGTCGCCGAACTCGGCAAGCACCCGGGCGCCGGTGATCACGCCCATGCCGGGCTGGCTGAGGTAGACCTCAGCGTCCGGGTGCCGGCCAAAACACGACTCGACCTCGCCCTCGAGGATCTTGATCTGCTCGTTGAGGGTGCCTAGGACCGCGACCGTCGCACGGACCGACGCCGCGTAGGCGCCGGCCACCGTGTCGGCTTGGCCGAGATGCTCGGTGCGCAGTGCCGCCTGGATCGCGGCGGCCTTGGCGGGGATATCGCGGCCTCGCGCCCGTTTCAGTGCGGCGGTGACCTGGCCGATCGTCAACCGGGCCGCTGCCGTGGGATCGGCGGCCTTGCCCAGCAGCTCGAGGGTGTCGACACCGGCGAGCCCGAGTGGCTTGTAGGCGGCGAGCGCGGCCGGGAAGTACTCGCGCAGCGTGGTGCGCAGCCGCAGCATGTGCCGGGTGCGTTCCCAGATCATGGTCTGGTGGGCGCGCGCGGCGACCTTGACCGCGGCGGCCTCGTCGGAGTCAGCGGCGACGGGGCGTAGCTGGTGGCGGCGAGTCCGCAGCAGGTCGGCCAGGGTGCGGGCGTCGGCCTTGTCGTCCTTTGCTCCCGACAACGACATCAATTCCCTATGGCGCGCAGCGGTTCGGGTTGACCCCGTAGACCTGGTAGCCGGCCGCGACCAGTGCACGCACCCACGGGCCGCGATCAGTTTCGATGCACACCAGCACCTGGCCGGGATCGGAGTCCTGCGGCAGGAATCGGGCGATCAGCTCATGCAACCGGCTCATGCCCTCGACACCCTCCGGCAGCCGGGCTGCCTTCAGGGTCTGACCGTGTTCGTCTTGCACCTCCACGTCATGGTGATCTTCGGCCCAGTCGTCTCCGACGAACAGCACGTACGCTCCTGAATCTGCCTCGTTCGGTTGTCAGCAGCCGACGGGAGACTCAGCGCCCTAATGGACCAGTGCTCACACCAGAGTTGTTGGCGGGCACGACATCCCATAAGTTGTTTCGCTCCCGACCACCGGCAGGGGCACGGTCTGACACCAGAACTCGAAGTTCAGGTGAGGTTAGTGCTCACCTGCCGGGGCTACCGGCACCGAGTCTGCCCTACTGGCTGGCCCTGTAACTCCCATTAGGTCCGGCCGACGAAGGTGACCGGACCGATGGCATTTCTGAACCGTCCTGGATCCGGTGGAGACCCGAGTTCAGGCCACCTCGGCCGAGATGGTCTGTTGATGGTAGATGTGTTCGTATTCGACCGGTGGC
>NZ_JBSGEZ010000194.1:0-3650 GCF_053603155.1 Nocardia sp. NPDC004260
CGCCCGGTCGGCATATCGGTCCGCCGCAGCGGCAATTTCGGCTGCTTCCTTTTGAAGGCGTGGATCTCGGATCCGGACTATCAGAAGAATTGCCAGCAGCAGGGCGCATGCAGCCGCAGCGAGTAGATAGCCGTTCTTGGTCGAGGTCGCCTCCATAAATGGTCCGAAGGCCAGCGGTGCGAGGAACTGGCCGAGGAACAACGCGGTCGCGGACAACGCGGTAGCCTGGCCGCGCCGGAATGCGGGTGGAGTTTCGCCGATCAGCACCGTAACTATGGGGAAAAGCAACCCATAACCCGCGCCAAAAACGATCGCTGCGGCGTCGAACGTCACCAGGCCGGTACTGGTGCCCATGATCAGGAACGCCGCCACCCAGCAGGTCGCGGCCGCGCGCAGCAGAACGGCGAATCCGGCGTGCGCGCGGACCCAGGAGTACGCGAAACCGATCAGGGCCGAGGTAGTGGAGAGCACCGCCATGAAGACCGAGGCGAAGACCGGTTCGCCGCAATCCAGTTGCGCCAGCCGCTGCGGCACGAAGGCCACCAGGCTCGAGGTCATCAATCCGATCAGCGCCATCAGCACGAGCCAGCCGAGTAGCACCGGGTAGCCGCGCAGCAGAACAAGCACCGAGCCATGAGCGGTCCGTGCGCCGGTGCCGCCGCCGGGCACGGAGAGCAGCAGCGTCGCGATGCCCAAGGGAACGCCGACCAGGTAGATGGCGAATGCGGCATGCCAATCGATTCCGCCGAGCACGCCCGCCAGCAGAGGCCAGATCAGTCCACTTGTCATGGAAGCGGAGGTGCGCCAGCCCATGATCCGGTCCTGGCGCGGTCCTGATGCTGAAGCGAGAAGCGCGACGGTGGTCCCGCTGAATACTGCCGCCGCACCTGCACCCAGGACCAGACGGCTCCCAATGAGCACAGGATACGAGGTGGTGATCAAGCCGGCCCCACCTCCAAAACCATAGAGCAGTAATCCGACGCCGAGTGGGACGCGCACGCCCCACCTATCGAGCGCCCAGCCCACCGCAGGACTCGTCGCCGCGATCGCGGCAGCATGTGCGGTAGCCACGAAACCCATTGCGGTACTGCTGATCCCGAGGTCCGCGCGTGCTAATTCCAGAACCGGCATCACTATCGCGCCCGCCATGACGCCCAAGGTGGAGGCCAAGAGAAGAACGGCCAACCTGGTCTGCGCCACCCGTCGTGAGGTGGCGGCGTGATCTCGATACATCGCTACCGCTGGGTGGCCCCGGGAGCGGGGCTCTCGACAAGCTCGCTCTCAACGATGAACTGGCCCGCTGCGGTGCGGCGCACATCGTCGAGCCGGCGGTCGAGCTGATCTCCCGGCTCGGGTTTCACGAACAGATAGGCGGCGGCGCCGCAGGAACCGAGCCCTCCGCCGTACACGTCGCCCTCCTGCACCCGTACGTCCGCGCGCAGCACCCCTGGGATGGTTTCCAGCGCGGCTCGCGCGGGCACCCGCCGCACCGTACCGGGCGTCAGCGGCACGCCGACTGCGGCGATGACATCATGCGCCCGAGCGTGCGCCCTGGCCGGTTCCCGATTCAGTGCGAGTTCGACGCCCGCGACGATCGTGTTGACGCCGAACAGCACTTCGGAGAGAACCGGGAGTGCCGCGCCCCCGGCTCGACAGGCGATCTCCCCCAGCACATACTCGCCGTCGCGAGTTCGGAATACCTCGCAATGCACCTGTCCCGTGGACAGATCCATGACCTCGATAGCGTCGCGCGTCAATGCCTCGACCGCAAGAGCCTGCGGGTCATCCTCCGGCAAGGTGAGGAACTCGTGAATATGGCCTCTGCTCATCGCCTCGAGAATCCAGGCGAGGTAGCGCGTCGTGAGGGTCAGTCGCACTTCTCCGCGCCACATCGCGATGTCGCAGCTGTACTCGGCGGCGACATCGATGCATTGCTCCACCAGAAAACCATCGGCCGCGGCCACCAAACCGTCGTAGACGCCCGAGGCCCGCAGCATGGGGGTGAAGTCGTCTTCCGCGGCGACCTGCGCGGTGAACTTCCCAGCCGCGACGAACTCCTCCAGCTCGGCGGCGGAATCCACCTTCATTGTTCCGAGCCCACCGAAGCCGCGCCGAGGCTTGAGCACCACCGGCCACCCGAAATCCTCCGCCACCCTCGCCACCTCAGAGAGGGAGTGCACGACCGCCCACCGTGCCACTGGCACTTCACCGGCGTGCAACTTGCTCTTCATGACGGCCTTGTCGGTGAAAGCCACTGCCTGGTCCCAGCTCTGGCCTGGAACGCCGGACAGCGACCGCAGGAAGCCCGCGGCGGCGATGGTGATCTCGTCGGTGCCGATCACCTGGGTCACCGGCAACTTCGCCACCAAGTTGGCGAGTGCGGTGAAGTCGCTCCACGAAGCCACCGCGTGCAGTGGCGCCCGAACGCCCGCGTCTCGCCAAATCTGTTCCGTCCCCGCTGGTACCAGGCAATGGACCGGCCCTTTGATCCGCTGCAGGTAAGCGCCCATAATGGTTGGTCGCGTCGCAAGAACCAGGGTGCACAAAAGATTTCCTTCGATAGATTTTGAAAAAGATCGCCCCTACATGGAACGCGACCACAATGCGGCGGAAGTGCCGCCACGGAATATGCAGAAGCCGTACGCGCAACCCAGTCAAACCAAATAGTTCTGTAGGCCAGCGACCACCTCGCCTGCTGGATTGGTGATCGCCGTGATCTCACACAGGGCAAACGTGTTGTTGCCGTATAGATCTAGTCAACAGCCTATTGTCCGCAAAGATGCATGAGAAACGCCGACTGCCTTGACATCTTCGTCCAGTGATCCGAGTTGCGCCGACGAAGCCAATGCGCTACTGGTCGCGTGCGGCAGCAGAGTGCGCACACGGGGGTACTCACTACATATCTTATCCGAAGTTACATGATCTTTGGTTGTACTTGACTGTGGGCGACGGTGCGGCCTTGTAAGTCGTTGATGACGTCTTGCCGCAGTTGCTGCAGCTTGACGGTGGTGCAGTACACGCCCTCGTTCTGGAGGCCGGCAGGATCCTGGAGATGTGGTTTGACGACCCATTCACCGCCTACGCGGTCCGGGACAGTTGACAGGTTGGTGTAGTACAAGCCGATCAGGTCGGGGAAGATGCTTTCGCCGTAGGCGTTCATCTGCTCCGGTGTGACGTGCGCCAGCGAGCCGACCTGTCGTGCCATCCTCAGTTGCCGTACTGTTTAGTTTCCGGGCGTTCGATCAACAGTCCATGCGCTGGTTCTTCTGCCACGGGGCGGTGCGCGACCCCCTTCGGCACGACGAACATCTCGCCCGGGTACAAGGTCACCGGCTCGCGGTCCTGCAGTTCGAGGCGGAGAGTGCCTTCCCAGCAGAGGAACAGTTCGTCCTCGTCGTGGTGGTGCCGGGGAATTCGCCGTGCAGACGCGCGATGCGGATCATGGTGTCGTTGGCCATCGCGAGATCCTGCGGCTGCCAGGGAGCAGGAAGGGCGGCAACGACTTCGGGGATCGAGACTTTGCTCATGCACCCATCGTGGGCCCGACAAGGTAAGTGGCATAGAGCCAATCGAGTGCAATTGGTTTGCATATGGATCCAGTTGAAGGCGCCGACCGGCTCGTCTGCTGGCAGCGCTCAGTAACCGCGTGC
>NZ_JBSGEZ010000195.1:0-3445 GCF_053603155.1 Nocardia sp. NPDC004260
TGTCGGCTGCCAGGAGGAAGGGACCACTTCGGAGCCGGTTTTGCCATGAGGATGGGACCACCCGTTTGCCACTGATGGGACCACCTGACTAGCGGTTTTGCCAGTTATGGGACCACCCGGCGTGGCTTCGGGGCTTCCGGTTGCTCGGCCGCTGTATTGGCCAGATGAGCTACCGGGAGGTTTCGGTGATCGAGATCAGACAGATGCTGCGGCTGTGGCTGCAGGGTCGCGGGTTGCGGGAGGTGGCCCGGCTGTCGGGCACTGACCGCAAGACGGTGCGCCGGTATGTCGAGCGAGCGCAGTCGTGTGGGGTGGACCGCGACGAGGGTGTGGAGCAGTTGACCGATGAGCTGCTGACGGCGGTGATCGCCGGGGTTCGTCGGTCACGTCCGAACGGTAAGAGCGATGCGTGGGAAACTCTCGCCGGTCAGTCCGAGCAGATCAAGGAGTGGCTGGATCAGGGCCTGACCCTGACCAAGATTCATATTCTGCTCGCCCGCCGTGGTGTGGTGGTGTCGTATCGGACATTGAACCGTTACGCAGGCGGAATTGGGGTTCGGGAAGCGGCGCACGACCGTGCGGGTGGCCGACTGCGAACCCGGCGCGGAAGTACAGGTCGATTTCGGGCGGCTGGGGCTGCTGACCGATGTCGAGGGCCGCCGGCGGGTGGTGAAGGGGTTGATCTTCACCGCGGTGTATTCGCGGCACATGTTCGTCTTCCCCACCTACCGGGAAACACTGGGCGACGTCATCGCCGGGTTCGAAGCGGCGTGGGTGTTCTTCGATGGCGTGTTCGCCGTCGCGATTCCGGACAACATGAAGGCCATCGTCGATAAGGCCGACGCGACCGATCCTCGGTTGAACGATTCGTTCCGCGAATATGCCGAGTCCCGTGGGTTCGTTGTTGATCCGGCGCGGATCCGCAGCCCGCAGGACAAGCCACGCGTCGAACGCTGCGTTCCTTATGCACGGTCGAATTTCTTTGCGGGAGAACAATTCCGGGACCTCGAGGACTGTCGGGAACGCGCGCAGCGGTGGTGCCGAGAGACCGCGGGGATGAGAATACATGGCACCACGCGCCTGCGTCCGGCCGAAGTGTTCGCCACCGACGAGGCACCGAAGCTCAAACCGTTGCCCGATAACGTCTTCGACATCCCGACCTGGGTGAATCCGAAGGTCGCACCGGACCGGCACGTTCAGATCTCCCAGGCTCTCTACAGCATTCCTGGTGATCTGGTCGGGCAGCGCCTGTCCGCTCGTGTCGACTCGCAGACGGTGAAGCTCTACTTTCGTGGTGAGCTGATCAAAGTCCACCCCAAGGTTGGGCCCGGTCGCCGGCAGACCGATCCTGCGGACCTGCCGTCGGAATTGACCGCTTATGCGATGCGGGACCTGACTACGTTGCAACGCAAAGCATTCGACCACGGCGGGCATGTCGGCGCCTATGCGGCGGCCGTGCTCGAGCATCCACTGCCCTGGACGAAGATGCGGCAGGTCTACCGGTTGCTCGGGCTGGTGCGCCGCCACGGCGCCGACACCGTCGATGAGGCCTGCCGCCGCGCGCTGGACGCCGAGGTCGTCGACGTCGGCGTCATCGACCGCATGCTCACCCGCGCCACCACGGCCCAGCAGCTGACGCTGCTGCCGCCACCGGCGCCTTCCCGGTTCGTCCGTTCCACTACCGATTTCGCGGTCAGGAGGCACTCATGAGCACCACCCGCCGTCCCGCCGCCGCCCCGGCGGTCAAACCGATCGAGGTCACCCCGGAGCTGAAGTCGCTGATGCGCCGCCTCAAGCTCGGCCAACTCCTGGACACCCTCCCCGAACGCCTCGCCCTCGCGCGGTCGAACCGGCTACCGCACCACGACTTCCTGGAAATGCTGTTCGCCGACGAGGTCACCCGCCGCGACCGGGCTTCCGAACAACGCCGCGCCAAAACCGCCCACCTGGACCCGCAGATGCACCTGGCAGCATGGGACGACTCAACCACAGTCACCTTCGACCGCGAACTCTGGGCCGAACTCACCTCACTACGATTCCTCGCCGACACCTACAACGTCCTGATCATGGGGCCGGTTGGAGTCGGAAAAACGTTCCTGGCCAACGCATTAGGACACATCGCGGTCCGCCGCCACCACACCGTTCACACCGAACGCGCCGACAAACTGTTCAAACGATTGCGTGGGGCACGCCTGGACGGCAGCTACGAAGACGAGATGCGCAAACTGCACCGCGTCGACCTGCTGATCCTCGATGACCTGGCCTTGCACCGGCTCGAAGCGGTCGAGACCAACGATTTCTACGAGCTGATCGTCGAACGCCACCGCAAAGCCTCCACGATCATCACCAGCAACCGCGAACCGCCGGAGATCCTGACCATGATGGCCGACCCGCTGCTGGCGCAGTCGGCGATGGACCGGCTGCAATCGGCAGCCTACGAACTCGTCGTCGAAGGCGAGTCCTACCGGCAACGCCAGAAACCGACCCTCGGCAGATCAGATCGTCCGACACACCAGAGTTGACCAGCAGGTCCAACCCCGGCTCAAAGCTTGCCCTCGACCAGCGCAGTGCGGTGACCGCCCAGACGTCGACCGAACTCGGCAACGAAGTCCGGCCGGAACGGAGGCCAGTTCCAGAACGTGAAACCAAGGCAGCCGAGGGCGAAGTAATCGTCGGCCCATTTCCAGTCCGCCAGTTCCACTCGCTGCGCGCATGACGGGCACGGCACGGTGACGTCGTCCTCACCTGCGTCCCAGACGAAAACGCCCTCATCGACGAACATCTTCCAGACCTCGTGGATGGGTTGATAGGAGTCGTCGACCAACGCGGTTGTGGCATCGCAGCGTGGGCAGATGACCGCTGTCGGCATACCTTGCCCGCCATCGAACACGGAGCGTTCAGTGACGACCTCCAGGCCATTGATTGCGAGGTCGTGGAAAGAGGAACTCCACCCCGTCGAATCGACCACCGTCTCAGCGGCCGGGCCGGGACGGTGACCGGATTCGGCGCTCAGCACGCAGTCATCACGCTCGGCCAGCACCACCCCGGCGCTGATCAACCAGTCGAGTATGTCCGCAGCCACCGCCTTCGCGTTCTGCGGCGACACGTCCTTGTCAACGACCGTCTGAAACCAGTCACCCATGATGTCCCTCTGGCAGTAAGTCAGCATCCCCTGGTCAAGAGAGGAAGGATGCCGATATTACGGTCACGCGCACCCCCCTCCCCGAGGATGGGAAGGTCAGTTCCTGGTCAACTCTCCACTCACAAACCTCACCATCGACTACCAGCCAATACCCCACCGAACCGGCCAGCGAACGACGCACTAACCGCAACCGGATTGACCAGCAGGCCGCGATCGGCCACTATCACCACACGGCCGCAACCGAAGGCCACCCGGTCCCATCCACATGGCAAACCAGTGGTCCCATCACCCTGGCAGGCGACA
>NZ_JBSGEZ010000196.1:0-3404 GCF_053603155.1 Nocardia sp. NPDC004260
GATCGGCCAGCGCGTGGCTCACGGACACGAAGGGCGACGGACCCGCGCTGCTGTCCCACATGTGTTGCGCGACCCGACTGATGGCATACTCCGGACCATTCTGCATGCGCTGAACCTGGCGGTTGAATTCCTCGGGGTCGGCTCGGAACAGGGCCGGTTGCTGCGCTTCATGATCGACTACCCGCCCAGCCCGTTATCACCAGGGCACCAATTCTGTCGGTGCGTGCTGACTCAGCCTCCAAGAGCCGTGGTGGCGAATCTTTCGCGAGCAGCCCTCGCTGGCCAGACGGTGATGGTGGCTGGGGCTGGTGTTGGCGATGCGGTGTTTCAGCGTGTGCTGGAGCGGCTCCGGCGGTGAGCGGCGGGGCAGTGGCGTGGCCGGCATGACGCCTGACGAAGAGCCGGAGCCCTGGATCCTCCGGCTGCCCGACGCGGTGTTCTTCCTCCAGGAGGTCCTCGCCCGACACGAGGGCGATTTCCCCCGAGGTGCGGACACCGTCTGTTATGCGGCGAGCAGTACTGTACTCGAGGTCTGCTGCTCGTAGGTGATCGGACTGATCTGTCCCAGGTTCGAGTGCCTGCGTCGGGTGTTGTATCGCGTGATCCAACGGAACACGACCAGGCGGGCGGCGCGGGCGGAGGCGAAGCTGGGCGCGCCTTGCAGCGTCTCTCGTTTGAGGCTGCCGTTCCATGCCTCGGCGACGGCGT
The DNA here is from genome assembly GCF_053603155.1 of Nocardia sp. NPDC004260. Classification (NCBI taxonomy): domain Bacteria; kingdom Bacillati; phylum Actinomycetota; class Actinomycetes; order Mycobacteriales; family Nocardiaceae; genus Nocardia; species Nocardia sp. NPDC004260. The sequence goes on from NZ_JBSGEZ010000196.1 coordinate 709, forward strand.
TGTCGGCGCTGGAGCCGACCGCGCCCCGGGACTGGAGCATCCCGAGCTCGGTGCACACCGCCGTGAACTCCTTGGAGGTGTATTTGCTCAGGTTCAACCGGTGGTCGCAACACCCGAGGTCACGGAGGGTGTATGCACCGCGGACGCAGCGCTCAGTGGAGCGATTGTTCTGGGACAAGATCGCCGAGGGCCTGCTGCCGACGGAAGCTGGTGTTGCAGTGGGGGTATCGCCGGTCAAGGGCAGTCGATGGTTCCGCGATGCTGGCGGGATGTCACCGTATTCCTGGAGCCGGCCCGGCGGCCGCTACCTGTCGTTCGCCGAGCGGGAGGAGATCGCGCTGCTCAGGGTGCAGGGCAAGGGAATTCGGCAGATCGCGCTGGCGCTGGGCCGCAGTCCGTCGACGGTCTCACGGGAGTTGCGGCGCAACGCCGCCACGCGGGGAGGCAAGCTCGATTACCGCGCCTCGGTTGCCCAGTGGAAGGCTGAACTGTTCGCCAGATGCCCGAAAACAGCGAAACTCGTTGATAACCAACAGCTCCGGGAATACGTTGAGCATCGACTATCGGGGCGAATCGCCGACGCGAACGGCAGGATCGCCGCTGGCCCGGCGATCGGAACATGGACCGGCCGGAACAAGCCGCACCGCGCGGACCGGCAATGGGTGCAGGCGTGGAGCCCTGAGCAGATCTCACGGCGGCTGCGGATCGACTTCCCCGAGGACAAGTCGATGCGGATCAGCCACGAAGCCATCTACCAGGCACTGTATATCGAAGGACGGGGTGCTCTAGACCGGGAACTGATCTTGAATTTGTGGACCGGCCGGTCGCTGCGGATGCCGCGGGCCCGCGCCAAGCGGGTGGCCTGGGCCCACGTCACTCCCGACGTGCTGATCGGCGCACGCTCGGCCGAGGCCGACGATCGCGTGATCCCGGGCCATTGGGAAGGCGACCTCATCATCGGTACCGACCGGTCGGCGATCGGCACCCTCGTCGAGCGGACCACGCGGTTCACGGTTCTTGTCCACCTGCCCCGTGAGCGCGGATGGGGCAAATCGGTGCCGGTGAAGAACGGTCCCGCGCTGAGCGGCCATGGAGCACTGCTCCGTGGTCGGTGGGCATGATCGCTCCTGCCAGGCTGCCCCGGGTTGCCGCAGCGGCGCGCAGTGCGTCGATGACGAGTTCTGTGCGCATGTGGTCGGCGATCGACCAGCCCGCCAACCGGCGCGAGTGCAGGTCGATCACCGACGCCAGATACAAGAAATCACCGTTTCCAGTGGCAGGTAGGTGATGTCGCCGACGTAGCGCTGGTTGGGTGCGGTGGCGGTAAAATCTCGCTTCAGCAGGTCGGGCACCTTCTGCGCCGACGGCTCGGGTACGGTGGTGCGCACCTTCTTACGTAGCCGCAGCCCGGCGATGCCGTGTTTGCGCATCACCCGCGCTACCCGCTTGCGGTTGATCGGCGGTTCGCCGGTCTCGATGGCCTGGTCGTTGAGCTCGGCGGGGACCCGGGGGCTGCCGTAGGTGCGGTCCCACTCGCGGTGGATCGCGCGGATCCGGTCGGCCAGCTCGGTGTTGGCGGCCTCACGAGCGGCCCGCGCCGGCGCTGCGGCAACCCATCGGTAGAACCCCGACCGCGACACCTGCAGGACACGGCATAGTCGCTTCACCCCGAAGGTGTCGCGGTGGTCGGCGACGAACTGGAAGCGACTCACCATTTCGTCTCGCCCGCGAAATACTTAGCGGCCCGCCGCAGGATCTCCCGCTCGACCTCGAGCTCGGCGATCCCGGGCCTCGAGCTGCTTGATTTCGGTCTCTAACACGGATGGCGAGGATACTGCGCGGCCTGTGTCCGGCCGCGGCGGGCGGCCCTGCGCGCCCGCCCCCGCCGGGGCGATGCCAGCGACGCGGGCCTGGCGCACCCACAATCGCAGCGTTTCCGGGTGTACTCCCAGATCGCGGCCCACCGCCGCATAGGTTTTCTTCGGATCCGACAGGTACAACGCGCCCGCGTCGGTCTTGAACTCCGCGGGATAAGGCTTGGTCCCCACTGGTTAACTCCTTGAACTCCAGACCCTACGGTCTAGTGCCTCGTCAAGCAACCTTCGGTAGGTAACCAGGTTGCCGGATCTTGGAGTTGACGGCGAAGTCGCGTTTGGGTCGGGCGTGCTGGTTGTACCAGCGGATGTAGGCGCCGATCGCGGCGTCCTGTTCGTCGTGGCTGCGGTGATCGGTCCCGTTCAAGGCGAAGTAGCGTAGAGCCGCGAATTCGGACTCGATCCAGTTCAACCACGATGAATAGGTCGGTAGGAACACCAGTTCCACGTCGTTGGCCGCAGCCCATATGCGGACCTCGGCTCGTTTGTGCGGGGAGAAGTTGTCGACGATCACGTAGAGCTTCTGTCCACGCCAGCGCGCCCGCAGCGATTTCAACAACGACAGCCAGCCCTGGCGTCCCGGCCGAACCCGGCGATGCCCCGGCCAGCGCCCGAACTCGATGCGCCAGACCCCGACCTCACCCCGAACCCTGCCACCACGACCAGCCCTGCCGAGCATCGATCCCGGGTGGTCGGTAACTGTGGGATCGGAGTCTTCAGGTGAGACTCCCGGCCGTGTCGCCGAGGACCGCTCTGACCTGGGGAATATGGGAGTGTCGGTTGGATATCCCGACACTCCGTCTTCACGAGCTGCCGACAGCG
>NZ_JBSGEZ010000197.1:0-3386 GCF_053603155.1 Nocardia sp. NPDC004260
ACATTCGCCGACCCGGCACCACTGAAACCACCACGAACGAACCCACCGGCAACGCACCGTCAGCGATAGCCGACGAGAGTTCCCGGACGCTCACTAAGAGTTCCTAACAGATTGAGTTCTTCTTGAGCCGACGCCAGCAGATGACGCTGCAGGCGATGCTGAGGAAGGCTTCATGGATGTCGTCGCGAATCTCTCCCAGCGTATGCGCAGGCGCCGGAACCAGTGCAGCAGTGCGATGGTTTGCTCGACGACCCAGCGGTGGACACCCAGCCCGGAGCCGTGGTCGGTGCCGCGACGGGCGAATTTGGGGTCGATCCCCTTGCCGCGCAGCATCCTGCGGTGTTTGTCGTAGTCGTAGGCGCGGTCGGCGTAGAGCGTGCCGGGGCGGCGACGGGGGCGTCCGCGCCGTCCACGCACCGGCGGAATCGCTTCGATCAGTGGGGCGAGTTGGGTGACGTCGTGGCGGTTGCCGCCGGTCAGTGTCGCCGCGAGCGGGATACCGTGCCCCTCGGTGATGACATGATGCTTGGAGCCGGTCCTTGCACGATCTACCGGGCTCGGACCGGTTTTCGGCCCCCCTAACGCTCGGATGTGTGAGCCGTCCACCGCAGGACGGGACCAGTCGATCAGCCCCGCAGCGTTCAGCTCGGCCAGCAACAACTCGTGCAACCGTTGCTACACCCCGGCATCGTTCCAGTCCCGCAGCCGCCGCCAGCAGGTCATGCCCGAGCCGTAGCCCAACTCCTGCGGCAGGAACTCCCATGGGATGCCCGTGTACAACACGAACAGGATGCCGCACAACGTCTTCCGGTCGTCCGGCCGCTTACGACCGGGATAACGGAAGCGTCGCTCGATCGTGGGCAGCAGTGGCTCGATCCGGTCCCACAACCCGTCCTCGACCTCCCACGGCCTGCGCTGGGCCACACCAACCTCCCGCCAGATGATTAACAACCGGCAAGATCAAACCACACCAAGAACAATCTGTTAGGAACTCTAAATCTGGTTCCGGCATCGATGAGAATGCAATCGATTACGTACGAATTGATCGCATGTCTGATATCCGCAAATCTGATATACATTCTCTGCAAGTTCGATGATCATCGCCGTTCCCACTATGCTCAGGCCACTGGATTGATCAAGCTGGCGACCGTAGTGCGTGCAAGGCGATCTGGATCGAGCCTCCTGATAACACTGCGACGTACAGCACAAGCAGGCGCAGTCTGTCGATGAACCATCCACCCGTACTGCCGAGACTTGCGCTGAATGCCTCCGACTCGTTTGTACCTCGTAGTTTGATAGCCAAGCAATGCGTCCGAAATCTCCGTGGAGTTGACCAGCAATCGAGCCAAGGTCATTGCATCCTCGATGGCCATAGAGCCGCCCTGCCCCAGGTCTGGGCACATCGCATGCGCCGCGTCCCCGATCAAGACAACCCGCTTTGTGGCCCACTGGGGCAAGATCACCTGTTCGATATCGCCGTAATGGATCGAAGCCTCGTCCGGATCCGAGTCGACGATATGCCTGGCCGGGCCCTTGAAGTCTTCGAACAACTCACGCAGGAGGTTCATGTTCTGGGAGGGATCCCGGACGATTCCTCTAGCGGAAAGAAAAGTGGAGTATGAATATAAGAGATCTTCGCTAATTGGAAGAATTCCCATACGTCGGCCACGGCCCCAGAGTTCGCACATGCCGTCGAAACCCGGTGGTCGCGGGATCACCACTCGTATCGCGCAATATCCGACATAATGTTGCTCGACCTCTCCGAAGATCAGTTTCCTAACCTCTGAATTTCGCCCGTCCGCCCCGACGACAAGGTCGTATTCCGCATTGGTACCGTCACTGAATTCCGCCACGACACCCTTGGTATGTTCCCGCAAATCAGTTACAGTAACCCCAAGTCGCGGGCTTTCCTCGAGAGAGCTGGCGAGGACGTCATGCAGAATCCCGCGATGTATCCCGATCGTTGAAATTCCGTAGGCATTTATGACGGAGCTGAACTGGAATCCGTTCATGCGGTTGCCATCTGAATCCAGGAGATTCACGCTGTTGAGCGGAACGCCACGCTCCTGGATCGCGCCACCCAATCCAATGGAGTTCAACGCCAAAATCCCATTGAATCCGATAGCAATTCCAGAACCGACGGGGCGCCACTCAGGCGCGAGGTCTACCACATCGGCGCGAGCGCCGTAATGCTTCAGAGCGACAGCAAACGTCAATCCAGCAATCCCGCCGCCGACTATCAAGATCCTTCGTGGTCTCCCCACCGTCACTCCTGCTCTGGTCATTGTCGCTGCTACATCTGTAGCAGCACTTTCTACAGTTGTAGTTGAGCTTGCTAGGGCTGTCAAGAGTGGATGAGATACTGACCTCATGCGACAGAGTCCAGAGGTCATCGACCGCCGAGCCCGGCTGGTTGATGCCGCAATTCAGGTGATCGGCACGAAGGGGCTGGCAGCGGTCACGCACCGGTCAGTACAGGAGGCCGCCGGCCTTCCCCACGGGGCCGTAACGTATTACTTCGGTACCCGGAACGATCTGGTGGTAGCCGCAGTCGAGCGCCTCGCCGAACTCGACGAGAAGCGACTGATCGACCTCATGCAGGAGCTGATGCTTGTCTTGGCCTGCCGCTCACTCGAGCCGGACTATGTCTCGATTCAGCAAGCTCTCGTCGAATGGATCGAAAGTGATCCGATCCACCAAATCGCACGGTATGAGCTGCTACTGGAAGGCACCCGAAACGCTATGGTTCGAGCCGCCGTCAGCAAAGGCGCTGCCGCGATGTGGCGCGCCGTCAGACCGATTGCTGCCGCAGCCGGCTCCGAAGACCCTGATCATGACGCCCGGATTTTCGTCGCATTGTTCGACGGCCTGATTTTCGATCGATTTACACGAGCACCTGACGATCTGACCCCCCTACGCCACGGGCTGGTACGAGTGCTGAACACTTGGCGCCAGTAAGACCGTGTCTCATGTGGTTGATTTCGTTAGTTTCTTGTAGCAGGCCAAGGTCGCGGCGAGATGGCGAGATGGCGATGGCGAGGAAGTGGGTGGCCTTGCAGTTGTAGTGGATTTTGAGGCGGTGGTATCCGGTCAGCCAGGAAATCGTGCGTTCGATCACCCCCGTGGCGGCCGAGGCGCTGGGAGGATTCGATGCCTTTGCGGGCGATGCGGACGCCGATTCCGCGGTTTCGCACCCGCTGCCGCGGTTCGGAGGTGTCGTATGCCTTACCGGCGTGCAGCTTGCCGGGTGTGCGTCGGCGCGGACCACGCCGCGCCGGGACGGCCCGGTCCGGGTCTATCCGCAGGAACTTCACGCCGGACTCGCCGAATATCGCTGTGTTCTCGGCGAAGGCTTCATAAGCCAGCGGATCGGAGCTGGTGACCAG
>NZ_JBSGEZ010000198.1:0-3381 GCF_053603155.1 Nocardia sp. NPDC004260
CGAAAGCCTGCGCATGTCCACCCTCAGATCATCACCCACCCCGCAGACCTACACGAACACCACCCACACCTCAAACATTCAGTTCCAGGTCAATAAACGCCGAGTGCATTTCGGTTGCTCGGCAGGTGGAGTGTGTCGCTGGCGCGGGAGCGAAAGGCGAGTTGGGTGGCCGCGCAGACCCCGCAATGCTTGGCTGCAGGACCTGAGTGTGGTGGATGCGTCAGGGGTCAGGTAGTTGCACTCTGTGACACGCGTGAACCGCGGTATCGGGCATCCCGGGGGCCGGGCGTCCTATCGTCTGCGGCGGTGACGGCACCGGCGTCGACTGGGACTTCTCCCGCGCGTCGGTCGAAGCGCTGGGCTGCCTGGTCCTCGCGGCCGACCCGATCGGCGCGGTGCCGTGCACGGTCTTCGGGCTGAGCAGCACGTGCGGGTTCATGGTGGCCGGCCAGACGGTACGGCGGTGGTCGAGCCAACGGCGGATGGCGCGGTGGCCAAGGCCACCGAGGCGTTGACGGCGTCCGGCGAGGGTGATGCGCCGGTTGGACAGGTCGACGTCGGTGAGCTTCAAGCACCGATAGCGCCGGTCGGGCAGCGTTCTGCGGCCAGGGCGACAATGACCCGCCAGGCGGGGTCGGTGGCGAGTTGCTCGACGGCGTGAATCTACTCGTCGGTCATCGGCAGCAGGGGGAAGTCGGCGGGGCGGGTCTTGAGCCCGATGACCCAGTTGTGCGTCACACGGACCGGTACGTGATCGCTCCAGAACGACATACACGGCAATCTCGGGATAACAGCTTCAACCCACCATCGCCCTCGCGCCAATGACAAAGGAGACTGTTCCGAGTTCAGCAGCTGCCCCGACGGTCGGGCAATGCGCCGGCGAGTCGCGGTCGACGAGGGCCGCACGGAGACCGAGTACGCTCACACGAGTCACCCGATCCGAGTAGTGCTCTTCGGAAATAGCATGCGCAGATAACGGGCACGTTCGTATGGCTGTACGGCGTCGATGATCGATCGCGGAACGGAATGGTTGAACTCCTCTATTTCAGCTGTGAGTCTGCGGCGGCCTCGGCACGAAAACCTGCGAGGATGAAGTTGATCTCGATTCAGTCACTGCATCACTACTTTTACTTTCGCCGTCGCGGCCAGTCGTATCCTTCTCAGCTGCAGCTTCGTTCACGCTGGTGCGTACAGCATCGTTGTGTGTCGGCGCGAACACCTTGCCGACAGTCTTAGCCTCAGCAAGGCCGCGTTTCTTTTTGGACCAGGGCGTTTGCAATTGGGCAACGGAAACAGCTGCCCTGGTCTCAGTTTTCTGTGAAGGCTTAGGAGCTCCCAGCTTTGAGGAAGCTTTCTCCTGCTGAACTGTTCGGCCGGACCGTGCCCAGGGTGTAGGTGAGGTCATGGAGTCCGCGCCAGCCTGCTGCGGTGACGACCACGTCGTCGGTTCTTCGGGCGCCTGTGCGGGACCGGCGTTGGAACTATTCCGAATCCCGAGCTCGCCATACGCTGATCCAGACTCTTGTGGGTGGTTCGCTGGCGTGGCTGGGTCGTGTCCAGGCGAACCCAAAACTGAACCCGACACTGAGGCAACCTCGTATCGGTCCGGCATTTGATGTTGGTCGGCCAGCGCCTCACGCGGCCGCCCGCTATGCGTCTGAACTCCGGCACCGGCGTCTTTAATGTTGGAGTCCTGCTGGGTGATCCCAGTACTGTCTGTGGCCACCGCTGTCGCTCCGGACGCACCAGCAGGCTGATGTAAGTCTGGCCGGGGTAACGATGCCGGTGACAGTTGGCGCGACTCGTGGCGAGTGGCCGAGTCTGCCTCCAAGATAGAAGAACCTCCAGGGTGTGGCGACGAGCTCGCCGCGGGTGGTTCAAGGGGCACGTCAGGGCGCACGCGAAACGGCGGTGATTCGATGGACGTGGCCGACGCGCCGATCGGCCGCGCGATGGCGGAATCGGGCTCGACATCGGAATTGTCGGATGTGGTGAAATCCAGTCCGGCGACGTTGTCGGCGAATGTCGCGGCATGCTCGAGGATGTCGTCGGCCAGATTGTCCAGGATGTTCGCATACCGAAGCACCTCGTCCGGCTCTATGTACAGGGCCGTCACACCGCCCTGTACAGCCGAGGGCACGCCCAGTACTTCATGCGCGGCATCGAGGACAACCCCGTTCACGAGTCTGTCGATGGTGTGTTCCAGCGGTTCGATCGCTTTCCCAATCACTTCTGCGGCGATATAGGAAAGAAGCATATCTTCCATACCTCGACACAACCTACCCGCGACCTCACGGACGGCGACCGTATAGGCGGCCGCGCCAGGGGTGGCCAATACAACGGCATAACTTGCCGCTAGCGCGGCAAGTTCGGTGAGCACAGCGAATTTCACCGCTGTAATCACTTCTGCTGCGATATTCAGCGCTTCCGCGACGACATGGCAAGCTCGATCCAAATCGGCCATATGCGAAGCGCTCATGCGCGCCCAAGAAGCGACCAACTGCTGGTAGGACTCCCCCGAGAAGACCGAGCCCATTTCGTTGATGGCGCCGGTCGCCAGCTCATGCGTACCGGCAACGCTCCTCGCGAAGTTACGTACGTGCATGCCGAGTGCCCGCACATCGTCCTCGTTGATATCCGGGTACGGGATCCCTATGAAGTTCAAGAAGAGCGCGACTTCGCTCGGCATCTCTATCGGCAAAGCCCGACCCTTCGACCACTCACCCGAACGAAATGCTGAAATACGTGGGCGCCGAGAAAACGCTCGACCTGCCGCCAGGCCTATCGGTGAGGGCCGTCATCCCTGGCATAGCACGCTCCCAACCCTGTCCCGGCCCAAGCTAGGCACACAGGACGCACACCGTTGCACCGCACACCGCTCGGCCAACTACACATAACCTCGTGTCGCGCTCCAGCGGGTGTGCTTCACCCTGTCGGCGAACTCTCTGGTGTCCCCGGGTATAGCACCTGCGCAGCGTCCACGAAGCGGCGCGCCCATGTCGTCCCTCATGCTCGCACGGCTTGAAACGCATTCGGTATGGGGCAAATGCCTACCCCGACTCGCTGCGCTCGCTACATATGAAGCACCTTTATGCACGGGCTGTCAACGTCGGTCGAATCGTGACCCGGCTTGTTTGAGAATCGATCGGTTCTCCGACACTCGGCCATCCAGGCCGGAAGCCGCATGCCTCAATAGCTTCGCCATGTCCAAGAAACGTGTCGGGGATCGCCAACTTTGCCTAGGATCGGGTGACCCGAGCTACCGCACCCTTTTCGGAGCCGCAAACCCCGCAAATTCGTGTCGTCTGACCAGGCGTTTTCTTCACACTGAAAGTGTTGGGTCTGGCGGGTGGCTGCGGGCACAAGCGCCCGTCAGCCCCT
>NZ_JBSGEZ010000199.1:0-3379 GCF_053603155.1 Nocardia sp. NPDC004260
CGAAAGCCTGCGCATGTCCACCCTCAGATCATCACCCACCCCGCAGACCTACACGAACACCACCCACACCTCAAACATTCAGTTCCAGGTCAATAGCAGTAACCGCAGCCATCAGCCGCGACGATCACCGGGAACAGTCGCACCTCACCAACGGCAGGCCCGCACCGCGGTGTGCACCCGCGAGGGCTGGAGCGAGGTTGATGCGCCGCTGATTGCCGGGGTGTGCCGCCGTCACGGTCGTGCAAGAACGACGAAGCCGACGCGCTGTCGGTCGGCATTGGCCACGCTCAACAGCACCGGAATTCGATCGGTGCATTCCGACGAGACGGCCAGCCATCCGGTTGCTTAGCATACTGGGCCGGTTGGTGCCGCGGCCGGGCTGCCGAACGATTCACTGCTGAGGCTGCCTCGAAGCCGCTTCGGTCGGTGCGCCCCCACGAACACTGGCGCCGCACCATGTGGCAGATCGCCGTCGACCTGGTCGGCGAGCTCCGCCCGGCTCGATCGCCGCAAGACAGCGCGACCGACTCCCTCGACGTTGCCGTCACCGCCTCCAGCTCACCACCATCTACGAGCGAGGTACACCCACGGTACATCATAGGGATTTCCCCCATTTCGTGTCGGTCTTTTCTCGTGGGAAGATCACACCAGTGGTGTGCTCGCCGGTTTCTCCAGAAGTTCTACGTCGCCCTGCAGGAGGAAAGGAGGAAATGAACTTCGTGGGTATCACAGACGACGTCACTTTCGACGGCCCGGCGCCCTACCCCCAAAAGCAGGTGATCTACCCCGACAACGGGCACTATTCGCTGCTGCACCAGTTCGGTGACGAAGTACTCGCGTCGGCGGCCCGCGACAGCTGGGGCTGACACGCCGCCGACGGACGTCGGATTCGCCGTCGCGCCGCGTGATGCACCCCTTGGGACCTATTTGCCGCGCGGAAGCTAGAGAAGGATCCAGTTCAGCGCGAGGTACAAAAGTTCCGCGGAGGTGCCGAGAGCGCTATCACGGCGGCTGTTGCCGAGGTTAAGCCAATGCGGCAGTGACGATCGCAGTCAGTCTGGGAAGGCCGCTCATCCGGGCGCTCCATACGCCTACTGATCCTGGACACCGCCGCGGTATCGGCCATCGCGCTGGCCGATACCGCCAGCCGGTTCGACACGCGTACACGTCGAGCATGCGCCGACGACGAGGGTTGACCTGCCACCTCAAGCGCCCACTTCACAGGCCGACCAGGGGGCGAAGCTTTTCGGGACCGCGCTTCTGTTTTGTTACCTAATCGGGCCCCGGACCGGTGCGTCGGTACGGGGCCCGTTCGGGGGTATTCGCGCCTTTCCGCCGATCGCTCGGTAGTTTGACGGAATTAAATGTACCTTCGTGCTTAGATTTCTCCAAATCGAACCGCCTTCGTCTCAGGATCCTGGGCCTCCGGCCACGAGAATCAATCGCGACTGGGCAGATCCATTCCGCTATCCGCATTCTCGGGGTCACGCCCCGGGGCGTGGTGTAAGTGGGGTGGTCACCGCCTGATCCAGAATTCGATTAGGCGGTGAGTGCTGCCGGGGTCGTTTCCTCCTGTTCGTCGGTGTGGGTCGTGGTGGTTGAGCGGGATCGGGCCAGGACGTCGAGGCCGGGGTAGCGGCGGCCTTCGATCCATTCGTCGTGTTGTTCGGCCAGAACGGCGCCGACGAGGCGAATGATGGCTTGCCGGTCGGGGAAGATGCCGACGACATCGGTGCGGCGGATTTCCTTGGAGGCCTTCGGGAACGATCGGCCCCCACCCCGTGCCGCCAGCGCGGCGGCGGAGGCTGGCAAGCGCGGACTTGGCGTAGCCAGCGTGGCGGACACGTCATGCGCGGCACTGCCAGTTGCCAGCAGCCGCCGGGGCTTCTGTAGCTGCTATAGGGGCCGCGGGACCGCCGCTACCAATGCAGAACACCACGCAAGCGGGCCCTCCAGAGACAGCCGACCATCACCAACCCACAACAGTGTCATGCCACCTACTTCGTAACGCGAGCATGAATTCTTGTGTCCATCACCGCCAGTCGCGCCGACATGCCGAAGAATCTGTCAGCTCCTGACCGATGCCGCCGCTGGCGTCACAGCGGCGCCTCGCGCTGCAACATCCCGGCGAGTCCGCATCACTGATCTCTGCCGCCACGGTCCGCAGGAACAGCCGAGAGCGATCGCATCGCCAGCCACCAACCACAGTCGTCTCCGCCCGTAGGCAACACGGCAACTCTCGAGTGGACGCGGTGCAGATTCGCGCGCGGCCCGACGCGAGGGCTGCTCGTTCTCCCGGCCCGGTAGATCAGCGTCACAGATTGAAGGCGGTTCCCCCGATGTGTGGACACCGGCTGTCACGCTGCGAGCGGTACCTTACTGGCGGTCTGTTGCTCGTAGGTGATCGGGCTGGTTTGCCCGATGCTCGAATGCCTCCTGATCGTGTTGTATCGCGTGATCCATCGGGGCGTCGCGGGCCGAGGCGAAACGGTCGGCGCCCTGTAGCGTTTCCCGTTTCAGGCAGCCGCTCCATGCCTCGGCGACGGCGTTGTCGGCGCTGGAGCCGACCGCGCCCCGGGACTGGATCACCCCCAGCTCGGCGCACACCGCGGCGAACTGCTCAAAGCAGTATTGGCCGTGGTCGGTGTGCAGGATCGCCCCGGCCAGATTGCCGCCCCGGGTCGTGGCTGCGGCGCGTAGCGCGTCGACGACGAGGTCGGCACACATGTGGTCGGCGATCGACCAGCCCGCCAACCGGCGTGAGAACAGATCGAGGACCAACGCCAAATACAGGAATCGGCCCTCAGCGATCGGCAGGTAGGTGATATCGCCGACGTATTTCTGGTTCGGTGTGGCCCCCACGATCAACTCCTCGAACTCCGGACCCTACGGCCCATCTACTCAAGGTGTCCACACCCCAGGGGACGTCCCGACACCACAGTCGAACCCGTCTGGGGTACCCGGTGCCACAAGTTCACGCGTGTCACGCGGGCCTTGCGCACGCGACACCGCGGCCCCGCCCTGGCGTCCTGGCCGAACCCGGCGATGCCCCGGCCAGCGCCCGAACTCGATGCGCCAGACCCCGACCTCACCCCGAACCCTGCCACCACGACCTGCCCTGCCGAGCATCGATCCCGGGTGGTCGGTAACTGTGGGATCGGAGTCTTCAGGTGAGATTCCCGGCCGTGTCGCCGAGGACCGCTCTGACCTGGGGAATATGGGAGTGTCGGTTGGATATCCCGACACTCCGTCTTCACGAGCTGCCGACAGCGGTAGGTAGTGGTGGGGGCGGGATCCGCATCTTCCCGATGTGGGTGGTGTACCTACGCGACGACAGTGAGGAGTGTCGGCGGGCGCAGGAGGCTGATGGGAGAACGTT
>NZ_JBSGEZ010000200.1:0-3305 GCF_053603155.1 Nocardia sp. NPDC004260
AGCGCGAGTCTCCTCGTCGAACTTCCGTGGTGCCGCCATGGCTGACAGTCTCCCTTGCTATATCAGGAGTCTCCAGCCAGTCCAGGACGGTTCATAGAGGCAAACAACCATCAGCTACACCCCACCGCCCTGGGCATCCAGGGCACCAACCCCAGACACCTACAAACTTAGGGACCAACCATCACCTGTCCCGAGCCACCCAAGCCCTGCCCAACGGCTACTGCGGACTGCCACTACAACGCGGTCGTTCTGATCGGAATCAGCTGACGAGGTCCAGAAGGGGTCCCGGTAGTAACGGCGCGAAAAGCAACACATGCGGCTGGACCAGCAGCGATAGGGTGTTGTTGGTGTCCGGTTCCCGTTCCAGGGGTCACTCGAACTTCGTAGTTCCGACGTCCCGGCTCGGACGTTTCGGGGCCGGAGAACCGTTCGCCGATTTGTTGCCGAAATCGCGGCTGCGGTCGGCCGAGAAGGGATGTCGTGTTCACCGGTAGATGCCTGTCGGCCGTGAGCATGAGGATCACGCCGGGTGCGGCGGGGAGTGGTTACGGTCACCGTGATAACTGCCCCGTAGCGGGTAACCGTTAACTATCGGACCGGTCATCGAGGATAACGGTTCGTTACCGGCCATCCGAATGCCGGAATTGCAATCTCAGCCGAAACCTCAGCCGATCCGAGCATCGGCCCGGAGACATCTATGGTTACCACCAGCAGCGGCGAGCCCGATCCCACCGCCAACAACAGTGGGTCCCCAGAGCGCCCGGTCGATGATGCTGCGCACGCCTGGATACCGTCGGCGTGCGAACTCGACGCGCAACTAGCACCGCTACGGATACCGGCGCTGGTGCTCGGTGTCGTGTTACTCGCCCTCGGCGTCGTCGCACTGGTTCCGATGCGTGCGTGGTCGCGTGACTACGGCGCGCCGCTGGTGATCATCGCCTACCTGCAATATCTGGGCGTGGCCGCGACCGTGGCATGGTGGGGACTGCATAAGGCCGGCCGCCACCGGGATTCGTCTCGGCGGGGTAGGACACCGCCCATCACACCGCTGGGCCGGGGCCCAAACCGATGACCGGCACCGATCGACGATTCGACCGGGTGCGGTCAGCTGCCGAGACGGGCACACGTAACCGCGCCAAGGCCGCGATCATCACCTCGCACGCCGTTGAGTGTGGTCACTGGGGTGATCCGGTGTGCTCAAGCCGTCCGGGACCAAGCCGAGCAAAAGACCCGACCGGAACCATCCGCAGCCGAACCGCTACAAGGCATCTTCGCTGTTCAAGCCATTGTCGTTGTTTTCCGCGCCATTACTACGAGCGGCCGCCATTTCATCTGATGAGAACTCCGACTGCCTGGCACACCGGGATCTACGTCGGTACTGCGCAGGCCGGCACGTAGTCGCCGCGGAGTCGGGTGCGGACGCCGAGAAGCATAGCGCCGGTTGGGATTCGGGGCACCCATTTTGACCTGCACGCTTGCGTGTGGATTACATCTGATGAATGATCTCATCATCTGATGAAAGCGATTCGTGAAGGGTCCGATGCGAGTGTCGCGGGATGTTCTGGCGCCGGGAGCGGCCTGGTTGCGGCTGGTCGACGGCGTCTCTCTGCTGCGGCCGGACGAGCAGGTGTTCACCGCGATGCTCGACGGCTGGCGGCCGGCACGCCTAGGTCGCGGTCTACTGGCCTGACGGGCCGTCCTGCCGCACCTGCGGCGACCGCGCGCTGCGAGTCCGCGGCCGCTGCCCGGGCTGCGGCCAGGACCGTGTCCTGCCCGGGCTGACACCGGAACGGACCCCGATCTGCACACAATGCGCTGGCTTCCGGCTCTCGGTCGCCTGCATCCGTTGCGGCGCCGAGGGAAAACTGCACCGGGCAAGCTTTGCAGCCACTGCTCCCTCGTCGACCGGCTCCAAGACCTGCTCGACGACGGAACCGGGCAGGTCCGGCCCGAACTGGCGCCGCTGTTCGACGCGCTGACCGCGATGGAGAACCCACTGACCGGGGTGACCTGGCTCTATAACCCCTACGTCCCGCGCTTCCTGCGCGGTCTCGCCGATGGCTTGATCCCGTTGGCACACAACGCCTTCGACGAGCTCGAACCCTGGCGCGCTGCTGCGCACCTGCGTGAGCTGCTGATGGGCTGCGGCCTGCTGCTCTCGGGCTGGGACTGAACTGTCCCGGTTTTTCTGCCGCCCCGTTGTGGGGTAGCAGGAAGGATATGGGCCATGCCCAAGAAGATCGACCCAGTGCTTCGGAGCCAGGCCGTCAGGCTTGTGCGGGAGCACCGCTCGGAGTACTCGACCGAGCGTGCCGTGCATATCCAGGTGGCCGAGTCGCTCGGTGTGTCCCGGGAATCGGTGCGGCGCTGGGTGGTTCAGGACGAGATCGATGCGGGTCAGGCCCCGGGTGTGACCAGCGACGAGCGCGAGGAGTTGCGCCGGTTGCGGGCGGAGAACAAGCGGCTGCGTGAGGTCAACGACATCTTGAAATCGGCGACGATTTTCTTCGCGGGGGAACTCGACCCCCGAAACCGCTGATCGTGGCGTTCACCGACCAGATGCGTGCTGCTGGTCATGCCGTCGAGTCGATCGTGATCGCCCTCAACACCGCGGGGCTGAAGATCGCGGCACGAACCTTGCGGGCCTGGTGTGCCCCGGCCTGACCTGGGAACGGGCCGGCGGCCCGAACCGTCACTGACGCCCTGATCCAGGACGCGGTCCGGTCGCTGGCGTTCACTACCAACGCGGCCGGGCAGCGTGTGCTGACCCCGGAAGGACTGTATGGGCGGCGCAAGATGCTGGCTCTTATCCGGCGGACCCTGTTCCCGAACGCCGGGTTCGGGGCGGTGGACCGGGCCATGCGAGCCCTCGGTTTGGCCGGTGTCGTGCGTGGTAAACGAGCCAGGACCACGATCACCAACCCGGCCGACACCAGAGCACCGGACCTCCTGGACCGGGACTTCACCGCTTCGGCCCCGGACCGGAAGTGGGTGACCGATTTCACGTATGTGCGGACGTATCAGTCGTTTTCGTATGTCGCGTTCATTGTGGACTGCTTCTCGCAGACGATCGTGGGCTGGCACGCCTCGATCAAACGGGACGTCGAGCTGGTCGATGTGCCGTTACGGATGGCGCTGTGGCGCCGCGGCCATGAAGGTAATCCGGTCGAAAGAGGTCGGTTGACATGCCATTCCGATGCGGGGTCTCAAGGTGAATTCAACTGGTCGACGCAACATTTCGCTGTTGAAGGGATTGTAGGTGTAGTTCCATCGCCTCGGTCGGCGTGCGCCACCGGAGGACCTTC
>NZ_JBSGEZ010000201.1:0-3282 GCF_053603155.1 Nocardia sp. NPDC004260
TTCGCGGCGGCCGCCGAACAGATCGAGCAGACCGGCTGGCTCAACATGTGCCCGGTCGGCACCGTCGCGGGTGAGATCGCCGACAGCGAACCCGCACTGCGCGACGTCGCCGCCGAAGTCATCGCCTGCCGATACGCTGTGGCACGGCCGGAGTTGCGGGCATCCTCAAGGTAGCCGCGCCACTTCGCCGGCACGAACCCGATCGCAGCCTCGGGCGGCACCTTTCGAGCGCCGGGCACATTCAACTCGCGCACTGGAACGCCGGCACCGCCCGGCTACTGCCGGGCCGCACCCGCGGACCTGTATTCGTGACCCACCGCCGCCCAGGACCCGGCAAATACCTCGCCGAACGGGACATCTGCGCCGACACCAGATTGCTCGGCTCTCCTACGGCCAGACCCGCAATCCACTCGCCGCCGATGGACCGGCCCCGGCTGGGACATGCACGGCTTGACACACCCCGGCGAATCCGGCGCAAGCCTGCTCGAACTCATGACCACGTTGCTTCACCGCAGGGTCGAAACCTGCGGCGCTACTTCAAATCCTCACCCACGCCATTCCCAAATTGACCAGCCTCATCGGCCCCGGCACTTCCCGCACCCACTGACCAGCAGCTACGCCGTATCCGCCCGAAATTCGGCGATTGCTACCGGGACCCACATGAGAACGCGCGCTTAAATACGTTGCTATAAAGATCGCTCAGGGGAATCAAACGCCTCTTCTGGCGAGGGCCGTACGCCCCTCGTCTTTTCTGGAATTGCGATTGAATTCAATGGGATCCCGGCTCGGCGCGGGGTGCATTGTGGGCGGACAGAGCCGCAGCCGTAACCGCATCGAGTCCGGTTTGAAACTCGCCACTTGAGCCTACTGCATCAAGAATCAATAAATGTGAATTTTGAAGCACGCAGTGGTCCAGGCGGGTAGTTCGCATACTTTGAATCAGCACTTAGATATCAGTACAACCAGGGCGGAAGCCAGCATAATTACAGGGCTCGGGATGCCGTTGAAGTCTTTCTTGCGCAAGTGTACTCCAAGCGCACCGATGAAGTAGAGCACCAGCCCCATAGCTACTGCCATACCCAGAGTTGGGTACGATTGACCAGCCTGTAAGCCAATTGCTCCTGCGATCTCACAGGACGCTAGAAGTGGAATCACACTTTCCGGCGCATCCAATGCCTTGAGACCGGATGAAATCTGCTCGAAATGGGTGATCTTCGAAATTGCCGAAGCCGACAGCGCTAGCGTAAGCCAAAACAGAACGGCATTATAGGCGAGTGTCACGTTGAAAATACATATTGATAGTCGGAAATTAAATACCTATCACGCAGACGAGAGCGCTTCAAATCGCCACGATTTCAAAGCACGTCAAGCTGTGCTCTGGCTACGAACGACGAACGACATTATCCATTATCTCTTTTGCTCAACATGATCTGCCACATATCTTCTCAGCCTTTCGGGCTCCACGGTATGGGGAATATCCCTACACTTTTCCTCGCGTCGATGTCAGGATGATCGGTGGCCGGGGTTCGCGCCATCACTCCGCTCTTCTTCCTGTTCACCCCCTCGATTGGGCCGTTGCTGTAAGCCACGCTGAGGCGTACGACCGCCGTGTCGTAGGCGTTTGCCATTTCGGGCCGGCCGCGGCCCAGCGCCGGCCGTGTGCGGCTGACGACTGCTCTCACCGGTCGGGCCAGGCCGTGCCACGGATGCCGGCGGTCGCTGATTTACAATGCGCCGGGCAGGGCCCGGCGGATGGCTTCGGCGTAGGTCCGGATCCGCAGCAGCACCCGAACTGCGGTGTGGGGACAACCGAACCGGCAAGGCAGCCAGGAGCCGGACCGCGGCTCGTCCGGCCAGTTCTCTCACGACTGCCCGCACCTGACCGGCCAGCCGGGTAGTGCGCCGCCGGTACTGTTCGAGCAGGCTGGGAACCTGCTCACGAAGGTCCGACAGCAGTGCGGGGTCGGACAGGCCCAGCCGCCGAACCCGCCCCCGCAGGACCACCAGGCGGCCATCGACCGGCAGACCGGCGACGGTCCGACGGTGATAGCTGTGGACCTTCGCCGATTCCGTACCGCAGCTCACTGCATTCACCGAAGCACCGTGCCGTCAGGCCATCACGCTAGGCCGCCAGAGTGAGCCAGAGCCCCCGGCCTGGCCGGTGGAGGAGCATCGCCAGCGGCCGCAGTCCCTGCTCACATGCCAGGTCAGCTTGGTCGTCCATCCGCCTGGGGAGCGGTCCAGCATATGATCGGCGGCCCTGCTCTCAACCGACCGGGCGATTCGAGCTGAGCGCTGGGTTGCGGCGGGCACCGGCGGCATGCTGATGTGCGCTCATGATCGCGGAATCCACACCTACCAGCCAGCCGGTCGCGCCCGCGGCGTCGGCACAAGCCGCAGCATCTTTCAGACTGAAACCCCAGTTCCCGGCGCGTTGCCAGCGGCGGAACAGCCTGTAGACCGTCCGCCACTGACCATACTGCGGCGGCAGATTGCGCCACAGCACCCTGGGTTCGGGTCGCCCCCGGCTCCGCTCGATGAGCTGTCGCTGGTTCATTTCGGCGCTCATCCCGCCTTCGTGCCACGAGCAACAACAGCTCCAGCCGCGCCCACTCGGCCTCGGTCAGACCCGCCAGCCTCGCAGTCGACTCGCTGGCCACGAGGTCTCCGGATTCGCCTTCTGCTTGGTTGCTGAACCGTCTACCGGAAACCTCGCACCGCACATGCCCACGCAGGCAATAATTTCGATCACAGCGGTCGGTACCGCCGCACCGCGGCGCCTTCAAGTCGATCGCTTATGAGACACGCCCTAACCTAAGTCACCGGGCGTTCGTAGCAGGAGTTGTGCCGTGAGTAGGCGAAGTAGACGACGAACCCGATCACCATCCACACCAGGAACCGCAGCCAGGTCTCCACCGAGAGATTCAGCATCAGCCACACGCACGCCAGCACCGCCAGGACGGGGATCAGCGGTACCAGCGGAACCCGGAATCCACGCGGCAGGTCCGGACGCGTGCGTCGCAGGATGAGCACACCGATCGACACCAGCACGAACGCGAACAGCGTCCCGATGTTGTTCATCTCCTCCAGCGTGCCGAAGTCCACGAACCCGGCCAGCAGCGCGCACGCCACGCCGACGATGACGGTGACCCGCACCGGCGTGCCGTTCTTGCCGGTGTGCGAGAGTTTGCGCGGCATCAGCCCGTCACGCGACATCGCGAACAGCACCCGGGTCTGCCCGAGATACATCACCATGACCACCGTGGTGAGCCCGGCGAGGGC
>NZ_JBSGEZ010000202.1:0-3256 GCF_053603155.1 Nocardia sp. NPDC004260
GGGCAAACCAGCCCGATCACCTACGAGCAACAGACCGCCAGTAAGGTACCGCTCGCAGCATGACAGCCGGTGTCCACACATCGGGGGGAACCGCCCTGGCCCTGCACGGCCTCGACCTGGCCAACGCCCTCGGCACCCCCGCGTGGACCACACCCACGGCCGCAGCCGCCGTCACCGACTTCCTCGGGGTCGACACAGCCGCCACACGCCTTGGCTGGGACCGAACCACCGCATTGGCCAAAGCAAGCGGGCGTGCACCACTCACCGCCGACGAACAGTCCGAACTCACTCGCGCCCGGATACCCTGGCATCAATTCGGGTAGAGGCGTCCTCCACCCACTCGTCCACCGATGACTTTCGCGGCACGAATGCCACTCTCCGAGAGAAATTTCGCGATATTGCTTCAGTCGAGCCCACGAGCTCGGCCAATAGTTGAATTCGACGTCAGAATTGAATACTGTCGGTGGCCGCCACAGCATCCGAACACGAGGTGGACTCAGGGATGGAAACACGCGATCCGTTGGACCGGTGGCTGCGGCTCGGCAGCCGCCAGGTCGCGACGAACGGGATCGAGTTGCGCGTCGTCGACCACGGCGAAGGCCCCGCGGTGGTCTTCTGCCACGGCTTTCCCGAACTCGGGTTCTCCTGGCGTCATCAAGTCTTCGCGTTCGCCGAGGCGGGATTCCGTACGCTGACCCCGGATATGCGTGGGTATGGTGGCAGCTCCCGCCCGGACCGGATCGAGGACTACGACATCGTCACCCTGTGCGCCGATCTGGTCGGCCTCCTGGACGAGTCGGGCCTCGATGACGCGATCTTCGTCGGCCACGACTGGGGCGCGTCGGTGGTCTGGCAGTTCGCCCTGCACTATCCGAGTCGGGTGCGGGCGGTGGCGGGCCTGAGCGTCCCGGCCACTCCGCGCTCCTCGGCCCCGCCGGTGGCGATCCTGCGGTCTCGGCTGGGCGACGACTTCTACATGTGCTGGTTCCAGGAACCAGGGCCGGCCGACGCGGCACTGGCCTCGGACGTGCGCCGCACGCTGCTGCAGGACGACGTCATCAGCGCTCGCGATCTGCAAGGCGCGAAGCAGGCGGTCCCGGCCTGGTCGAGCGAAGCCGAACTGGGCTACTACGTGCAGACTTTTACCGCCACCGGCTTCACCGGTGGTCTCAACTACTACCGCAACCTGGACCGGAACTGGGAACTCACCGCGCACTTGACCGAAGCGAAGATCGACCAGCCCGCACTGTTCATCGCGGGGTCGCAGGATCCGGTCATCCGGTTCACCCCGACCGCCAAGATGACCGCCGTGCTGTCGGACCTGCGCGGGTCGATCATGCTGGACGGCGCGGGGCACTGGATTCAACAGGAACGCGCGGCCGAAGTGAACGCCGCCCTGATCGACTTCGCCCGCAGCCTCGACTGAGCCGAAGAAAACGGGCGGCGGCGCCGTGTAAACGCTACGCCGCCCGGCCGGAGCTGCTCAGTCCCGCTCGCGGGCCATCGATGGACGCAATTCGAGCACCCCGTCGTCGGGTCCGAAACCAAGCGATCGAGCGCGCGCGATTGATTCGTCCAAGGCCGCGGCGACCGTGTCGGCGAATTCCGCCGGGCGGCGAGACACCCGATCGACGTTCATGCTCAGGAACTCGAACGAGCTCGCGACCTCGCCGACGGTGCGATTGACCAGATACGAGATACCGCGGGCGACCTTGCCGGTGCGCTCGAGATCGCAGACGTGCACCGAGACCTCGTGTCCTACCAGCACTTCCCGGTAGTACGCGACGTGCTGCTCCATCGCGAACAGACCGAACTCCCCGGACCCGGTGTAGCCGAGCGCACGGTGTTGCTGCCACATCGCCTCGCCGTGCAGCCGAAAGTAGTGCATCACGTTCATGTGCCGGTTGCCGTCCTCGAACTCCGGCGGAATCTCCCTGGTGAACGCGGCGGGGACCGCCAGTACCCGGGTGATCTCCGGCCGCACCGCCGCCACCTTCGCCCGGCTCATCGAGATTCGGCCTGGATCGCCCGCCGGTAGCGCTGCGACAGCACGGACGGAAATCCCAGATCGCCTTCGATGACCCGGACCGCCAACGACGAGGCCAGAGCGCGCAGACGTGCGCACCCGTCTTCGCCGATCGCCTCGTACGGATAGACCGCCAGCTCGTTGGTCCTGTCCTCGATCGCCCCGCGCCGGGCGGCGCCGTGCTCGCTCAGAGCGAGAGCGCCGTTCGCCAACCACCCGCGGGCACGAAGCCGGTCGACGCCGGATGCCCAGTCCTGCTCACTCCAGGATCGGCTGAGGCGCAGTACCTCGGCGGCGACCTCGCCCGTCGCGCTGTGCGTGATCAGTGCTTCGATACCGTCCAGTCCCTCCGTCGCCAGCAGCGCCACATGGCCGTCACCTCGATACTCCCGCAGCAGTGTCTGCGCGTGCCAGAGCACCAGATGCGGTTCGTCGGGCCAGGGCAGCGCCGCATGGGCCGCGAACAGCGCACGCCCATGGGGCCGCTCGCCGGCACGTTCGGCGGCACGCCGCGCCAAATCGGCGGCCTCGCGGACGTCGGCGTCGGCGATGGCACCGCCCCACGCCTGCCGCAGCGAACGGTCCGCGGCGAGCAACCTGGCGCGCAAGATCTCTGCGGGAGAGGCGATCTCCCACGCGGCAGGCAGGGCGACACGCACCGCGGCCGGATTGAAGTTGAAGAACGCGGCGATGGTGACATCGGCCGCCACCGGACCGAAGGCAGCGGACCTGGAGGCGAAGTACATCATCCGCGGATCGGTGAGGCCGAGGTCGCGATACACCTCGGGGCCGTGCGGGGTGAAGTAGATCATGCCGTGGATCGGCTCGAGGGCGCGGAAGGTCAGACGAGCACTCCGCGGGGAGACCGTGGTCAAGAGACTGCTCCGATATCTCGTGGTGCTGAAAACTCGACTTCGATAGTTACCCGAATCCGATGTCAAGTTCAAGAGATGGGTAAGCGTAGGCGGCCGCTCTTCGTCGGCGGCTCATGCGGTAAGGCCGGCGTTTGTTATTGAATCTGAACTCAGATTCAACTACGTTCGATTGCGAAAGCATGCCCGGATTGCCGGACAAGCGCCCAGTGCACGCATTCGGCAACGTGACGCCGCGTCCGGCGGCACGGAGCGGAGAGGAACGCCCATGACACTCCCTATGTCAACCTCATACCGCAGAAGTAGCGACCGGTTGTGGTTGCAGGGTTTGGGCGCCGCCGTGTCGGGCGGGGTCGTA
>NZ_JBSGEZ010000203.1:0-3210 GCF_053603155.1 Nocardia sp. NPDC004260
GTGGCCCGCGCGAGGCGGGTTCGCGCGGGCCACGGAGGACGCTGTCAGCGCAGGTCGCGGCTGCGGAAGGCGGTGATGCCGACGGCGAGCAGCGCCACGGCGGTCGCGAGCAGCCACAGCAGCGGCTGCGCCTGGAATTCGGCGCCGGGCACCTTGGGCGGGTGGGCGAACGGCACGAGATCGAGCATCCAGTGCGGCAGGCCGTCGAGCGAGCCGACGAAGAAGATCACCACCATGGCGCTGAGCACGCCCCACGCGACCGGGGCGAACCGCGGTGCGAGACCGTAGAGCGCGACCGCGATGCCTGTGACGACCCACACCGCGGGCACCTGCACGGCGGCGGCGGCCGACGACTGGGAAAGTTTCGTCCCGAGGTCGCCGTCCGCCGCGCCGTAGACGATGCCGATCGCCACGCCCGAGACCAGCAGCGCCGCGGCGGGGCCGAGCAGCGCGAAGCCGATGTGGCTCAGCGCGTAGCGGACGCGGCCGACGGCACCGGACAGGGTGGCCTCGACCCGGGCGCTGGTCTCCTCGTCGTGCAACCGCAAGGCCGCGGAGATCGAGTAGGCGGACGCGGCCGCGGCGAGCATCGTGAGCGCGTAGGTGATGAAGGACTGCTGCAGCTGCTGTGAGCCGCCCATCCGGGTGACCATGTCCCGGATGGACGCGCTGCCGTCGAGCATGTCGCCGACGCTGTTCACCGCGCCGCCGATCAGCAGGCCGTAGAGCGCGAAGCCCACCGTCCACGCCAGCAGGGTGCCGCGCTGCAACCGCCAGGCCAGCCCGAACGGACCGGACAGGATCGCCGCCGCCGCGGACGGCCCCGGACGCTCGGCGATGAGCCCCGAACCGACGTCGCGGTTGCCGAGCAACGCGTACGCGACGCCGGTGCCCAGCACCGCGAGGGCGGCGAAGAGCAGCAGCACCCACCAGCGTTCCTCGGCGTACGGGCGGATCTGCAGTGACCAGCCGATCGGCGACAACCACGACAGCACACCGTTTCCGGCGTCACCGACCGCCCGTAGCGCGAACGCCGCGCCGAGTGCGCCGAAGGCCACGCCGCGCGCCACCCGCGCACCGGCGCTGACCTGGGCGGCGACCGCCGCGACGGCCCCCCAGACGATGCCGGACGCGGCCAGGGCGGCGCCGAAGGCCACCGATCCCGCGCCGGGCAGGTCGGTGCCGTAGAGAGACAGTGCGCACACGATCCCGGCGAGCAACGCGCCCGAATAGGTCATGATCAGGGTCGCGGTGAGACCGGCGTAGCGTCCGATGCTGGTGGCGCCCACCAGTTCCGCGCGGCCGGTCTCCTCCTCGACCCGGGTGTGCCGGATCACCGTGAGCACCGTGGCGATGGCGATCATGGTGTACATGGCGCCTGCTTTCCAGGTGCCGATCGACCCGAGCGCGGAGCTGAACACCGGGCCGTACATGGCGATCAGCGCGGGACTCGCCGCTGTGCTCCGCGCGAAGCTCTCCAGGGACGCTTGGTCGTCGTACAGACCCTTGATGCTGGCGACCTGGAACGCGGGCATCAGACCGATGAGCAGCGTCCACAGCGGCAGCACGATCCGGTCGCGCCGCAGGTACAGCCGCAGCAATCGCCCGGTGCCCGCGAAGTCGCCGGATACGCCGAATGCCCGCGCCGCCGTGGCGCGGCCGGCGATGGCGGTGGTCATGCTCGCACCTTCTCCCCGGTGGCCGCGCCGGACTCGGCGCCGTGCCCGTCGACGTGATAATGCCGCAGGAACAGCTCCTCGAGCGTGGGCGGCGTGCTGGTCAGGCTGCGCACGCCCGCGTCGCCGAGCACCCGGATGAACTCGCCGAGGTGCTCGTTGTCGACCTGGCAGCGCAGCGTGTGGTTATCGAGTTCGATGTCCTCCACGCCCGGGATGCGGCTCAGATCGCCTGGGTCGCTAATCAATTCGGCGGTGATCGACGTGCGCGACAGATGGCGCAGGTCAGACAGTGACCCGCTCTCCACCGTGCGCCCGGCGCGAATGATGGTGACCCGATCGCAGAGCGCTTCGACCTCGGACAGGATGTGGCTGGACAACAGGACGGTCGCGCCGCGCTCTCGCGCCTCGTGCACGCACTCCTGAAAGACCTGCTCCATCAGCGGATCCAGCCCCGAGGTCGGCTCGTCGAGCAGCACCAGCGGCGCGTCGGAGGCCAGCGCGGCGACCAGCGCGACCTTTTGGCGGTTGCCCTTGGAATAGGTGCGCGCCTTCTTGCGAGGGTCGAGCTCGAAGCGCTCGATCAGCTCGTCGCGCCGCTTCTCGTCGAGACCGCCCCGCATCCGGGAGAGCAGATCGATGGTCTCCCCGCCCGACAGCGACGGCCACAGCGTGACATCGCCCGGCACATAAGCCAATTCGCGGTGCAAGGCGACCGCGTCGGCCCACGGGTCGCGGCCGAACAGCCGAGCCTGCCCGCCGCTGGCGCGCAGGATGCCGAGCAGTACCCGGATGGTGGTGGACTTGCCCGCGCCGTTGGGGCCCAGGAAGCCGTGGATCTCGCCTTCGGCGACGGTGAGGTCGAGGCCGTCCAGCGCGGTGACGTGACCGAAAGTCTTGCGCAGAGCGCGGACTTCGATGATGTCGGACATCACTTCTCCTTGGTGAATGTGTCCAAGATCGTGGGATCGGTGAGCAGCCCTTGGGTGTAGAACTCCAGGGCCGGTGGGGTGAGTTCTTCGCTGAGTTCGCGAATCGCCTTGCGATAGTCGATCGTCTCGTCGCGGTGCTGGCGCATCTGCATGTACAGCATGGTTGCGCCGACGTTCAGCATCATCAGGTATCGGGCGCGCGCCGCCGGGTCGCGGCTGGGTTTGATCCCGCCCGCCTCGACCGCCTTCTCGAAGTATCCCTCGGCATCTGCGGCCATGTGCTCGAACAGTGATTCCGCCATCGGTCCGCCTGCCTGCAGGCTACGCACCATGTAGGCGACCAGCGGCGCGTACGACTCGATCTCGGCCAGGGCGTCGAGCATGCCCGCCTTCATCGACGACGCGGTGATCGCCTTGACCTTCTCGTCGCGGATCAACTGCAGCACCCGGTCGTCGCAGGCGGCGCGCAGGCCGTCCTTGGACCCGAAGTGATGGTTGACCAGGCCAGCCGAGACGCCGGCGGCGGCGGCGATCTTGCGGACTCCGACCTGGAATCCGTGTTCCCCGAACACCTCGATCGCGGTATCACGAATGCGCGCCGC
>NZ_JBSGEZ010000204.1:0-3210 GCF_053603155.1 Nocardia sp. NPDC004260
GGGGCGTGTAGTGCAGAGGCTGCCCGGTGAGCGAGTCGACCAGGCCGGTGTCTGCCAGTGCGTGCCTGAGCATCTGGCGGACGGCGTGATCGTTGATCGCGCGGTGCTCACCATTGACCCGGCGTTGAAACAGTAGTGGTGCTGGCGGCATCCAGATCGCCTCGTAGCGGTCGAACGCTGGCACCAGGGGAACCGAGCCGCTGGCTGTCCGGATGCGGCTGATGACGGTGCTGAGGATGTCGGCGAGTTCGGGACTGACGACCAACAGCCGTTCAGTATCGGTTTTGGAGGGCGCGATTTGGAGGAGCGGAACCAGTTCGCCGGTGGTCGGTAGGCGGTATTGGACGAGGCTGTGATGTGAGATTTCCAGCAGTTCCTCTACCCGGATTCCCGTGTGCCGCAACACCTCCACGACAGCGAAGGTCCAGAATGCGTGCTCCTCCTCGAGGGCGAGATTGCGCCGCTTCCCTGTAATTGGGTCGTGCGCCCAGATTTTGCCTTGACCGGGTGCGGCGACGATGGAGCGGATCAGATGCTGCCCGGCCGCTGAGAACGGCTTGCCGGGCCGGGCGCGTGTAGCGGCCTCGAGCAGGGCTTGGGCGTCCTTGTGGCGCTGCTGGGTGGTGCTGACCAGGAGGGGCAGGACCGGAAGACGCTCGCGGGTGCGGGCGTCCATGCGTGACTTGCGTTGCCGCTTGTCTTTTCGCCGGTTGATTTCTTCGGCGCCGACCGGGCATGGGACGACCCAGCGGCTCCAGCGCGCTGGATTCTCGATGGCCCAGTGCGCGAGGTCGAGGTAGAACGCTCGGACCGGTGTCAGGCACTCGCGGTAGTTGATCCGCGGCACGACAACAGAACGCTTCTCGCCGGTTTCGGTCGTGATCGTCTTCGGCAGGGTCCGGAGCCGCTGCTTCCATTGCTGGGCAACGTCCGCGGGCAGATGCAGCGTGTCAATGCCGGGGTGGAGCTGTTCGATGTTGGCCCAGAAGTTCCGTCCGAGGTGTTGCGACAACGACTCGAGGCTGTTGTAGTCCAGCGCGGGTTGACGCTCTCGCAGGTAATCCACCAGCAGGTCGCGAATCGGTTGGCAGACGATCCCGTATCGGTCGATGAGTTCCTCGGGAGTGCGCTGGCCGATGGTGCGTAGTTCCCGAAAAGTCTGCGGTGCGTCGTCGCCGAAGATCCCCATGCCGTGCAGCGCCCGGTAGAGCCCGCTCTGGCCGGCGGAGCGGCGCCTGTGGGTGTTGTGTTCGGCGTCCAGCAATTCCAGCAGGTCTCCGATGACGATGTCGGAGAGACAGCCTCCCTTCGAGGCGACGATCGAGGCGCAGCGATAGAGCGCGTAGGTAGCGAGGGCCGAAGAAGTCCCAGGGTCAGCTGTCACTATGGCGCGTAGCTGGCCGAATCCCTCCGGGTCGCGACACTGCTCGATCATCGCCGCGAGCAGGCCTCGGGCGGATCCGGCGGCGGCGAACCAGGTGATGCTCGGGCGTATGACGTCGGCGCAGATCGCGACCGACAGCGCAGCGGACATGGCCTGATGCCTGATACGGGTGAGTTCTCCACGTTCGCGCAGCCAGCGCTCGGTGATCTGCCGCCAGCTGAATCCGGCGGTGTCGGCGCCGGTGGCCAGCCAGCGCTCTTGCCAGGTCTGTCCGTTTTGCTCCTCCAGCCACGTCAACAGAAGGCGCAGGCCCGCGTCACGGCGCTTCTGATTGCGGCTCTCCAATGTGAATGGAGGTGAGGTCAGTTGTGCCAGAACGGTTTCGCGCCTCGCTTCTGTGGCTGGCCAGGTCGATGCCGCCAGGCGGGCCGGGAACCGCCTGCGGGCGAAATGTCGCCCGTTCTCGCGCGGGCGGCGCTGCAACCCGACGGTGGTCGTTGCGGTGTGCACGTCCTGTTCGGTAGACGTCATGAGGCGTCGGTCCCGAACAGGACGGCGAGGCTTTCGGCGCGATAGCCCGGGGCAGCGGCAGGTGCTGTCCGCGCGACCGCGTGACGGGTCTGCTCGGCGTGGTGGGCCAGCACCCGCCGGATCACCTCTTCCTTGCGCGGGTTGAGGTAGATCTGGGTGGTGGTGAGCAGCGCATGCCCCAGAACGAACTGGACATCGGTGAGCGGCAGGGACGGATCCTCCGCCATCCGGTAGGCGGCAGTGTGGCGAAGTGCGTGAAGTGTCGCCGCGGTCCCGGCGCTCTGATTGACACGCTCGAACATCCGATGTGCCGCATGATAAGTCAGCGGCCTGGCCGGGCGGCGCAGCGTCCACCACAACGGCAAACGGCGGCCGCGGGGAATCATCTCCTCCATCTCGACCTGATAGAGGCGCAGCCATACGAACGCGTCGCTGGATGCGGGAAGCTCCTGGATTTCGCGACTTCCCTTGCGCACCACCGTGACCAACTGTCGGCCGGGGTCGACGCCGCCCTGCGTCGCTGACAACAGCTCCGATGCCCGCGCACCGGTGGAGACATAGAACGCGACCAATGCGCGGTCCCGATGTGACGGGAGCCGGGCGAAGATCTCGTTGAACTGCTCATCGGGGATGCTGCGCGGTATCCGGTTCGGTGTCCGGGGGCGATAGAGACCGGCTTTCTCGTTGCGGTGCAACTCCATTGGATTGTGATGAGCGTTTGCACGCTTGCCGCGCCGAGAACGGTCCAGTGGGAACGGATTGAGAATCGGTCCTGTCCCCGCATCGCGGTGGAAGTCGTAGAAACTGCGCAGCACCGTCTCACTGTGTGCCCGCACCGAGGCCGAATACGGTGTCCCGGACGACGCCGTCGGCTGGTATGTGGGGTGGCGCCAGTGGGGTCTGGCGGGTTTGCCCGCGACGACCAACCAGCGGCAGAAGTCCCGCGCCTCGCTTCGTGTCGCCCGATCCCAGTCGACCTCGACCGCCCACAGGAACCGGAACCAGCGCAGCAGATCCATCCCGTACGACCGCAACGTTGCCGTCGATCGCCCCGACGCTTGCAAATCCTGGAAGAACATGGTCACCGGCACCACAGCATCGCCCGACGGATCGATCAGTAGGTAAGGATTAACCTCGAAACCGGTCGGGGCGAGCCGACCGACCTGGGGCACAACCATGCCAGCGGGATCTGCCGAAGACATCTGTGATCGCGACATGGCGAGAATAAGTACCACATGCCGAAAACGCCCTCTGAACTGGGATTACGAGGGTAGTTAGTTCAGTCAATAGGTAGT
>NZ_JBSGEZ010000205.1:0-3146 GCF_053603155.1 Nocardia sp. NPDC004260
CAGGTGATCGACCGGGCCAAGCACGCCGAGTTCCATGCGGACATCGCGAAGGTGACGCGGTGGATGCAGCGGGTGAACGAGATCCTCGGCGACCGAGACACCCAGCCACGGGAAGGTGTTCCCACGGCTGGAGAAACCATCCCCACTGATGGGGAATCCCAGAACGGAGACATCGATGTCTGAGCGAGTTATCCGCACCGTCACCAAGTGGGGCGTGCGACTTCCCAATGGCGAAGTGCGATGGGCTGAAAGCGCCGACGACGCACGGGAACGGCGAGACAACCTGCGCAATGTGATCGAAGACGAGTTCGGTGTGCGTCCCGCCGACTACAACCCCGAGATCGTGCAGTGCACGGAGACCACGACCGCCAGCGATTGGGTGCCCGCCCCGCTCGCAGGGATCACGTTCACCAATCGCGCAGCCGCCACCCTTGAAAGGGCCAGCGAATGAGCACCGACCGGGACGATCTCGCCGACCTGCTGGGCAGCCTGCTCGTATCGCAGCAGAAGAACCAGGACTGGTTCCCGCCTTCCGGGGGAGGGTGGGCGTTGTGCCTCGATGGCTGGTTCGACCCGAAGGCGCTCGCCGGAGCGGTCCTCGACGCCGGGTTGCGTCCACCCGCACGACGCATCGAAACCCCGGAAGAGTTGGACGCCCTTCCGGACGGGACGGTGATCCTCGACGCCAACGAGGAGTTCCACCGCCTGAACCCCTACGGCATGAGCGAACCTCGCACCTGGTTCCCGGCATGGCTGACCGGCAACGCGTACGCGACCGACTTCGGGCAGGACCCGGAACTGCCTGCTGTCGTCCTGTGGGAGCCCGAGCAGGAGGCCAGCGAATGACCCGCCAATGGATCAGCAAGAAGAACCAGAACTGGGTGATGGTGTGCGACCAGGACGGTTGCACCTCGAAGTCCGAGCCGTTCCCGAACCAGCCGGACCTCGGAATTTTCCAGGGGCGCGGCTGGTTCGTCGCGAATCTGTTCGGCGACATCTGCCCGGCCTGCTTGGCGAAGGGTGTGCAGCCCAAGGGGGAGCCGTGGCGACGGAAGGCGGTCAGCCGGTGATGCTCGAAGACGCCCTCGCCCGCGTCATCTCCGACCATCAACTCACCGGCCGCATCAGCATCGGCTGCACAGGCTGCCCCGGGTTGGAGTTCATGCACGAGGTTGACCACGCCGAGCATGTGGCGGACATGATCGCCGAACAGTTCTTGGTCGTCCCACAGAGCGAGGTTGTCGGCCTCGAATACGGGTACCGCGCGGATCCGGAATGGGATGTCGCGCCGGTCGAATCCGCCGATGAGGCGCGGGACCTCGCATCGCATACCAGGACGGGCGAGGCGCTGTTTCATCCGGTGCTGGCGTGGTCCCCACTCCCCGAGAACGGAGAGAAGCCGTGACCGACTCGACGCACGTCCTGATCAAGGAACTCGACACCGAGCATGCCGCGCAGTTCCCTCACGCGAAACCGCACTACCTGTACCGCATCGAATGCCCCGGCCGTCCGGACTGCGACTCTCGGCTGGAGTGCTCGGAACCGCACATGGTCGATGGCCGCACCGCCGACGACGGCCCGAACGACTGCGATCCCGCCGATCCGTGGTGCGGTGAGTACGAGTTCGAATTCCACGGCGTCCTGCACCTGTGGCTGTCGGACTACGGGTGGACAGCGCCCGCTGAGCGTTGTGGCGCAGACACCCACCCGTACCGGCACGAAGCTGCCAGCGACCTGCTGTACGACCATCCTCCGGGCCGGTATCCGGTGCATGTCTGGTGGGACGAGGACGACTACGAACTGAAGCTGATCGAGAGCGGAGACCAGTCGTGAGAACGCGGATCGCCAAGAAGCTCCGCGCCTGGGCGGATCGTATCGACCCCACCACCGGACCGCGCGCCCTCGGCGCCTACTGGAACCACACCCGGGACGGTTTCAAATTCACGCAGACGTACGGGATTCAAATCCACCCCCCGGTTCCTGGCTGCCCGTTGTGGTACATGGCCGAGGACTACGACCGGAGCTGGGAGGGTCTGTCGTGAGCAACGAATGGAACCTGTTGGCCGGCCACGACGGCGACCACGGGCCGAAGGAGGCGCAGCCTTGACTCCCGCCGAGTGGATCGCCGAGCAGACCGCGCGCTTGAACATGCTCGAGGCGTGGCGCGGCGAGAAGGACTACCCCGGCGACCGTGAGGTCCTGGAAGCAGAGATCGCCGAAACCCGCCGTGTCCGGGACGACTTCATCGAGTTCGCCGTACACACCTACCCCTGGACGGAGAGCTGTCGTGACTGAGCCGAACCAAGAGTTGTCCTTCCTCGAGACCTCCGCTCGTGAGGCTGTCGCGGAGGGCCGCACCCTGGTCATCGACCCGGGGTATGCCCTGGAGGCGTTGGAGAAGCTCGCTGAAGCACGCGCGGCGATCGATGCGATGCAGACAGCGCACGAAGCGCAACTGACCCGCATGGCCAAGGAGCGGGCGCGACTCCAGCGGAAGGTCGAGGCGGCGCAGCGTCCCCCACTCGGGTACGTCGTCCTCGCCAAGCGCGGCGACTCGATCAGCTCGGCCGGACCGGTGTGGTCGACCGAGGCGAAGGCGCGCGGGATGCAGGAGCGGATCAGTGACGACTCCGAGAAGCACCCCCAGTTCTGGCGCGGCGCACAGTTCGTCGTCGGCGAGATTCGGGAGATGTCCGAGTGATCGCCCGTCTGTTCGTCCCCGGTACCCCAGCACCACAAGGCAGTAAGCGCCATGTCGGGCGCGGCATCCTGATCGAGCAATCCAAGGCGGTGGGACCGTGGCGGGAGCGTGTAGCCCTGGCGGCCCACCAGTACGGCCTGACGCTCGTGGACGGCCCGGTGGCGGTGGATCTGACGTTTGTGCTTCCACGGCCCAAATCGGCCCCGAAAACCCGCACTCCAGCGGCGACCAAGCGGCCCGATATCGACAAGCTCGTGCGCGCGGTTCTCGATGCCCTTACGGGAGTGGCGTTCTCCGATGATGCGCAGGTGGTGGAGCTGACCGCGAACAAGCGGCTGGCGGATCCGGGGTGTGGTCCAGGAGTGTGGATTACGGTGGCCGACCTGACCGAGGAGGCGGCGTGAAATGCGCTCTCACCTGGTAAAATTGAGCGTGGCCGGGGGCT
>NZ_JBSGEZ010000206.1:0-2998 GCF_053603155.1 Nocardia sp. NPDC004260
GCCTGAAGCAGGGAGCGCGCGCCAGGGGCCGGTGTGCCAGGTGGAGCGCCCGCAGCGCAGCGAGGACGTACGACCTGGCGCGCCGGTTTCTGGTGTGCGATCGTCGCGGCGGGCCGGGCGAAGGGACACGCCGGCACCCTTGATGCCCGCACCGCCGCGCGAGCGGAGCTCGCGGACCTTGGTGAGCGGTGGTGGCCTCGGGGTTCGGCGCCAGGGGTGGGCACCTCGGCGTAATGCCGCTGGGAGGTGATTGTGCGGGAGCTGCGCGGGCCGGGCAGGCTCTGTGTCGCGGTAGCTCTCATGCTGTGGGGTGTGGTGTGGGACCGGCGGCCGGGTGCGGAACGGCTGCGGTCTGGCGTGGATGCCGTGTGTGGGTGGGTTTGTAGGCTGGTGGTGCGGGCGTGCGGATATGGGCGGTCGGTGCGGCCTGGTCGGGGAAAGGATGGCTGTTGTGGGCAATGTTTCGGCGGTGGAGCGGGAGGCGGCGCGGCTGCTGGTGGAGTTGTCGGCTCCGTCTGCGGAGGATGCGGCCGGGGTGGTGGCTGGTGAGCGGATGCGGTATCGGTCGCTGCCACCGGAGGGTGTGCGGTTCGATGTGGTGTTTCCGCGTGAGGGCGGGATCGATCTGTAGCCCGAGTGGTTCGTGTGCGGGGCCGGTGCCGGTGGGCTCGGCCCCGTTGTCGTGTCCGGGGCCGGTCGGGCGGGCCGGTTACGGCACGGTGCCGGTTCCGAGTTTCGTTGTGGCGGTGTGGTAGAGCTGTTCGAGGTCGGGTCCGCTGTGGCCGGTGATCTGTTCGTCGCGGTCGTAGATGCCGATGTACCAGTGCACGCGGTCGTCGTCGCTGCTGGCCAGTGAGCCGTCCCCAGCTGTTGGTGGCCAGCATCGTGTGGCCGGAGGGCTGGTGGTCGATGTGGATGGCGGCGCATCCGCCTGTGGTGTCGATGATTTCGGGTCGTGTTCCGTGGCGGCGCAGGGTGTCGAGTTCGCGGTGGTATGTGCTGGTGAGGCGGTCGGTGAGCAGGCTCATTGTGCTGGTCTTTCGGTGTTTGGGCTGGTGCGGGTTCGGGTGAGGGCGCGTAGCGGCCTGTGCCGGGCCGCGTAGCGGCCCGGCGGGGGCCGCGGTGCGGGCCCGGCGGGGTCGGGGTGTTGGGTGAGTCGGGGCCGGGGCTGGTGGGGTTGGGGTGTTGGCCGCGGAAGTCGTCTGTACGAGCGCAGCGAGTTCGGTTGCGGCCGTTGCCGCTGAGGGCCACGGCCGGGTGCGGTGCCGGTGGGTGTGTGCGGTGGTGGTGCGTGGGTGTGGTGGTGCGCTCGGGCGGGGCGGGCCGGGGACTGGTGGGGGCTGGGGGCTGTCCGCCTCGAGAAGACACAGCACGGAGCGCAGCGGAGTTCCGATTCCGCCGCGCCGGGCACGGGGACGGACCCCCTGGGGGCCGGGGGTCCGTCTGGTGCTGGGCGGGTTACTCGGCGGGGTAGAGGTCGAATTCGGGGGTGTCGATGCCGAATCGCTTGGCGGCGGCCGGTCCGAGTGCCAGGAATCGGCGGGCGGTGTCGGCCTCGACGTCGGCGCGGGCGGCGGCGAGCAGCGCGCGGGCGATGACGGGCATGGTCTCCGACAGGGGGCCGTCCTCGATCAGGGCGGCGGTTCCGGAGAGGAAGAGGGCTTCGCGTGCGTGGTAGGGGCGGCCGTCGACGTGGTAGAGCACTCCGGCGATGGCGAGCATGTGAGAGCGGCGGATGCCCTCGAGCTGGTTGGCGATGTGGGAGTAGATGCGCGCGGCGGCGGGGATGTCGAGCAGGGCGAGTCCGAACATCGCGTCACGGGCGGATCCGGACACCTCGGCCAGCACACCGACTCGGGCGGCGAGCCCATCGGCGGTGTTGGCGAGCAGGCGGGCGCGCTCGTCGGCGGGGTAGTCCGCGCCGATGACTCCGCCGTCAGTCGGGTGGTCGGTGAAGTCGGGGGCGTAGGTGCGCGCGTAGTCGCTGATCAGCTTGCGGGCCTCGGTGAGGGTGTCGCGGGCGAATCGGTGGGGGTTGTCGCGGTGCTCGGCGCGGGCGTGGTCGGTGTCGGCGGGCGTGGTCTGAGCGAACGTGCGCGCGATTTCCTCGGGATCGGGCAGGGGGCCGTGTCCGTCGACGATGGCCGCGAGGGCGGGCGCGGTCATGGCGGGGTCGGGCAGGATGCCGTATTCCTTGGTGCGCAGGTCGGTCCAATGCTCTCCGGCGGCGATTTTCGGGGTCATGAGCACGTTCAACACGCGGATGCCTTCGCGCTCGAGGGCGGGGACAAGGGAATCCAGGGCGAAAACGGCGCGGGCGGCGTGCTCGGTGTCGGCGACGGCGACCAGGCGCATGACCAGGTCATCGTGGCCGTGGTGCCTGCCGCCGAGAACTTCGATGGCGTTTTCGTCGTGGGAGTCGAATTTCTCGATCGGGATAACTCCGAAGTTGTGCATCACACCGTCGCTGTGAAGAATGGCGACGATGATGCAGTTTTCGATTTCGGGCAGGCTGTATGTGGAAGTCATCAAGAGAGCGGCAATCGAGGAAACGAATTCTCCGCCGGTCATTTTGATGTAGTCGATCATTTCGAGCCCTTCCGTAAGTGGCGCGGCGTCCGTTTCGGATTCCCTGTGTCTCACCAACTTACGAACTCCATTCTATACTTGTCACGCATATCACGCACTTTTAGAAGGGTTGCGTCCGGGTGAGGTTTTTCACACCTAATTTTCGATGCTTCCGCTGGTTAGAGAGGGTTTTTCATGCTCCACTCACCGGGGTTTTCCCACGTGGTCTGGCGGGGATTTTTAAAACTCGCGGGTTGATTATCCGCACGGTCGGGGAGCCTTTTTGCCCCTGGGTGGTGGCGCGTGCGCCTCCACCCGGGCAGGCCACCGGCCTGCCCCTAAGGGTTGTCCCGTAAGTCCGACGCGGTGATGACGACCTGGACCCGGTTACGGTCAGCGGGCGTGGGCGAGGTTGGCCAGAGTGGCAACT
>NZ_JBSGEZ010000207.1:0-2958 GCF_053603155.1 Nocardia sp. NPDC004260
ACCTCAACATGCCGACAATCCGAGCCAGCGAAGCTCCCGAAGACGACTGAAATACCAAGCAGACCAAGAAGTTTGATTCAGTTCAGAGAATACGGGCTCCGGTTCGAAACCGTCGCCCGCCGCGGGCCCGATCTGCTCGACCGCATCGAAGAGCGAGGGCGCTTCCCCGACGCCGCAAGACGTTGGTGTACAAGCGATTTCAAGCGCGGACCGATCCGCAGAATCTTCACCGCGCTCGCCGCCGAATCACGCGCGGCCGGAATCACCGGCCGCCCCGTGCGGCTGCTGTCGGTCATGGGCCATCGCGCCGAAGAATCCACCGACCGCCGCCGCCTGACCCCGTTCACCCACGACGGCAGCCGCACCTGCCCCTGCCCGCACTGCCACCACCACCGCGCGCAGGGGACCAGCCCAGGCCACGGGGCATCCAACACCCGCAAACACGTCGATGTCTGGCTGCCGGTGCACCACTGGAGCACCGCCGACGTGTGGCGGCGCATCGCAGCCGCCGGAACCCGGCCCCACCCCGCCTACGCCGCCGGAATGCCCCGCCTGAGCTGCGTGTTCTGCGTACTCAGCTCCAAACCAGCGCTCATCCGCGCCGCCCAGCTCGCCCCCGACCTCGCCGCCGCATACGCCGACGTCGAGCACCGCATCGGCCACCGCTTCCGCGTCGACCTATCCATGAGCGAAATCATCACCGCCGCCGCGAACACCCCGGTTCCCAGCCACATCGACACATGGGCAGCCTGAGCACCAATCCAGAAAGGAACACCATGACACCGACCGAAACACGCAATACCCCTGCCGATTCCCGAACCACCGCCGCCCTCGAGCTGTACGCCGCCCTCATAACCGAGGCCAGCAGCTGGGCGTGTGACGACGACCCAGACACAGACGAGTTCCACCACATGCCCCCAGACCAGGTAATCGACGCCATCGCCGAACACTGCCTGGTGCCCACACACCTGCTCGAAGCCATCGTCGGCGCACTTACCGAACTCGACCCGTCCACCTATCGCCGCTAGAGCAAGCTGCCCACTCGCCATCATGACGAAAGGGGTGTCGCACAACCATTTACGGTGCGTGACACCCCTTTCTCACCATAGTGATCGCAGCCGCCAACCGCGGCCACGAACAGCCTGGGCATGATGACGCCTTTTCCCGTGCATGCAGTTCTGACCCGCTAGAACATCCGCGTCCCGATCAACCCGCCTTTGGAGAACACAATGCTCAATGCCACCGAAGCCGACAAGTCCAATCGCGCAGCCGAATTTCATCCGCAGACGAGCGACGAGACCAGGCCCTGCATAGAAGTCGCTGGCGTGCTCGTCTTCACTTACATCGATGACAACGGTGTCGTCAGAGTCTCCGTCCACCTGGACACCACCGACGCAGCGGTACACGACATTCGCGGACTCGTCCCGATCCGCATCGTCCTCGAGGATTCCGTCGTCTTCGACAGTGAGCAGGACCCCACCCCGCACACCGCCACATCGACCGATATCGCGTTCAACGGCCCCGAGTTCAATGCCGAAGATCGCACCATCGAACTTCGCATCGACGAGACGATTCTGGTGAAGATGGCAGAGGAGAACTGGGACATCGATGACTGGCCGCACACCGACCGAGAGCGGCGCAAGCTCTGGCTCAACATCGTCACCGGCCTCATCGACCGAGTCAACCGCTGCGACGGACTACTGACGATGTCGACTCCCGCCAGGTGGCGCCAGCCCGCCATCCAGATCGCCTACGACTTGATCACCGACGCGTGCACACAGCCCCGCGGGATCGCCATACACCTGCGCACCGTCGACACCGGATCGGAAATCTGCTCCCGCCGCTACTTCAATGCCGACGACATGCAGTTCATCACCGCCGATGGCCGCATCACCGACGAACCGGACATCGAAGATCTTCTTCGCGGCCTGGTCCGTGATCTCGAAGTCGAGATCAACAACCTCTACCGCGAATTCGCAGACTGAGCAACGCCCGATCGGGGCGGGACCAGGCAGAAGTCAGCTGCCTGGTCCCACAACCACCAGCCTACGACCAGTTCATGAAAGGAGATCCGTCCAGCCGGGCCGCGCGACCAACTCACCGGGACGAACCCCCAGATACAGCAACGGCCGACCGGGACCACATCCCGGTCGGCCGCCGAGCCGACACACGACAGTACGCCGCCAGCCTCCCGCTAGGGCTCCAGGGGCGATCCGTCCAGGTTGTACCGCGGCCGCACAACCCGCCACCCCGACGAGTCCGCGTCCGCACCATACGGACGGCCTTCCACCACGGCCGCCACATCCTGGGCCGACACCGCAGTCAGCGACGCCAGCACCCGGGCGGCCTCACGATCCACCGCCGACACATCCGCCTTCATCGCGCTACCTCTATCCCATTCGCGTACAACGTCATTCCCCCGAATCCCCTTGCACCAGGCGTAGCCACCCGGCCTCACCAGAGTACGGCACTCGCGCACCCGCGCCACCACACCGACACCGGCCCCCACAAACGCCACAGCAGCCCACCATGCGACCGCGATGCGCGGCCGGCGGTCCGGTAGCCGATCACCCATGATGTGAGCTACCGCGACACCGAGCCGTCCCCCAGCTGCGCAGCTCCCGCACAATCGCCACCCAGCCCGGTGCCGCCGGAGGTGGTCACCCCATCCCACGAACTCACGCCGGTGGGAAAACGGCGGCGCGCTGCGCCGTGCGCGGCCTCCGGCCGCGTGCCCCTGGGTGGTGGCGCCTGCATTATGTTCCCGCGCCCCTCCAACCTCAAGGGCGCTCCTCCGTCGCGTCGCTACGCGATGGCCTGCGGCCACCCTTGACCTTGGAGCCTCTGCGCGAGAAAGGCAGGCGCTAAGGGTTGTCCCGTAAGTTGTTGAGCGGCAGTCGGTATCGTGTTCGCGTGGCGGTGATCTCGGCGGTCGATCCGGTGATGGTGGAGTTGTTC